>CAUUCZ010000037.1:0-11410 GCA_963543895.1 uncultured Gemella sp.
ATTATGTCAAGAACTTTTTTAATAATTTTCAAACAAAGAAATAATTCCCTTTAACACAATTGTTAAAGAGAATTATTTTGTAACATATTATTTAGTATTTTTTCTTCTTCTTAGTACGTATACTAAACAAATTAATGCAAATCCTACAAAAGTTGTAGGTAAAGCTAATGTTCCTGTCTTAGCTAATAAAGAATTTGATTTTCCTACAGTTCCAAGATTTACTTGAGAATTGTTTGCTACCACTCCTTGAGCTTTAGCTACATCTGCTAAGCCAACACTTTCTTTATCTTTATCTTTATCTTTTTTAAATACATCGCCAAGTAATGTTGATAATTTAGATTTTCCTTTACTTACTTTTTCTGATGCTTTTTTAAGAGTTTCTAATGCACTGTTTACTTCATCTTGTTTTGCATTTGCATTAGATAATACTAAGATAGCTGCTTTAAGTGCTGCTTTATATTCTTTCTTAACTGTTTCTTCTGCTTCTTTAAAGCTATCTTGTGATGTAAGGTCTCCATTTTTCTCAACCTCAGCCACAAGCTCTTTTTTGTCTACACTTGGTGCTTCTGCTTTTGGTTGCTCAGCTTTATCTTCTTTAGGAATTTCAGCTTTTGGTTGTTCTAGGTTACCAGTAAACTCTTTAAGTTCCTCTCTCTTCTCTGGCTCTACCACTGCTCCAGCTTGTACTCCTGTGTATTCTTTAGGTGCTTCTGTTTTCTCTGGTTCTACTACAGCTCCAGCTTGCACTCCTGTGTATTCTTTAGGTGCTTCTGTTTTCTCTGGTTCTACCACTGCTCCGGCTTGCACTCCTGTGTATTCTTTAGGCCCTTCTACTTTCTCGGGTTCACCTTTTGCTTCTTTTGGCTTAACACCATCAAGTTTAGAAATAGCTGCGTTCAACTCTTCAACAGCTTTATTTACTTCATCTTGTGTTGCATGTTCATCTTCTAACAGTTGTTTAGCTTTATTAATTGCTTTGTTGTATGCCTCTTTAGCATCTAATGAAGCATATTCATACTTATCACTATCAGTTGTAACTTTGAAATTATCAGATGCTAATTTTAATTGACTCTTATCTACCTTAACCTCTTCTTTAGGTGCATTTTTCTCTATAAGAGCCACAAAATTACTAAATCCATCTACTGTGAAGACAAATTTACCATCAACTACTTCACCGTTTACTGGCTCAATTGTTCCATCTTTTTTCTCATGACCAAATTTCGCTGGCATTTTATCTAATGATAAAGTAACTTTTCTAGTTCCATCAACTTCTACTACCTTATTATTTCTATCCTCTAAATGGATATCATAAAAGACTACATCATACTTAGTTAAATCAATCTTACTGTCTGTTAACTGTTTTAGCATTTTTTCTTGGCTAGCTTTTTCAACATCTTTAACTACAAGTTTATAATCATTATAAAGTTTAGCTTCTCCAAACTCAACAGTCGCTGGAGTAGATGAACCCTCAGCAGTTGTAACGCTAGCTACTTTCTGAGCTACACTCAATTGTAGTTCTTTTGTATTACGTCCATTCCCTACAACAAGTTCAAAATTATTTTCAGAAGATCTATAACCTTCAGGTAATACTACTTCAACAGTATATTTACCATTGTTTAAACGTTTTTGGAATTCTTTTTCACTGTATAGACTTCTTGATAATTCTGTTTTTTCACCTTGTTCATTTGTAACAAATACTTTTGCTCCAGCAGGTATAACTTTATCAAATTTAATTATTGTCGTATTTCTCTTTTGTTCTTCAAATGTAAATTCTACTGTTTTAGTTGAATCATCTTTAGTAATCTCAAAAGCTACTTCTTTAGGACTAGTTAATTTAAGAGCTTCATCAGTAAGAACTACTTGTACAGTATATTTACCATATGGTAGAGCTGTTAGGTTCTTACCATTTTTCGTGAAGTCTTCTCCAACTAACTCACCTTTTTCATTTTTTATAGCATATCTTACGTTAGTAGAATAATCTCCTGTTCCATCTTTAGCTGTAGTTTTAACTTCTACAGTACCTTTTTCAGTATTTTGAACTTTTGAAATTCCAACACTATCTTTATTTCCTGCAAAGTCACCTACTTCATAAGTAAATTTATCAAGAGATACTTTTTCTGGAAGAGTAAATGTACCATCTATATTTGGTTCAACAACAACTTCATTTTCTACTGTTTTTCCATCTTTACCTTTTTTAGTAACTTTATAACTTAATTTCTTATAAAGTACTCCACTTCCGTTTTCTTTAACTGCATACGGTTTAAATGTTCTAGTTTTTTCGTCATAAACTCCACCTGTACCAACAATTTGTGGTGCAACTCTATCAAGTGTAACGTTAAATGCTGTTTCTTGCATCTTCGCACCTGTTGCAACAGGACTATAACTAACTACATATTGATATTCACCATCTGGTAATGGATTCCCATTTTTATCTTGTCCCTTCCAATTTGTTTCAGTAACTAACACTGCTTTTTTATTAGTAGATTTGTTATGGAAGAAGTTCTTTTTACCAGAAACATTACCATTTTCATATAATGGATTTTTACGTTCAACATCATCTTTGGCATAAACTGATAATTTAAGATTCTCATAGTTTCTTAAGAAAGTTGCTTTAAATCCAATCTCATCGTGTTGTCTATCACCATTTGGTGAAAATGCCAATTTACCGAAATAATTAGACTTAGTCTTAGGATCATTGTACTCACCTAAAACTTTGATGTTCTTTTCTTCACCATTTACATCAACAGTAACTAATGAAGTAAAGTTATTTTTATCATCACGTTTTGTTGTATTAGGTTTATAGTAATAGAATGGTTTTTCATTCCCTTTAAATTCATATATTGGTTTTTCTACTACTGGTAGATTTTGGAACTCACCTTTAAATCCAACATATGGAATTCCAGCAACAGCCGTATTCGTGTCTTTAGGATCAAAGAATCTTACAAATCCTTCAAGATAATAACCATTTGGCATTTGCCCTTCTAATTCATTTCTAAATTGTGTAGCATCTACAGTAATCGTAACAGATTTTTCACCTTTAGCAGGAACTACTACAGTCTCTCCTCCATTACTTTCTGATAATTGTCTTGGTTTTAATGTTATTTGTCCATTTTCTACACCATCAGTATTTAAATAAGACTTGTAAACAAGTTCTTTAGGTTGATCTGATAAGTTATGTAGTACTACATTAAACTTAAATGTATCTTGAACATTACCTAAAGAGATACTTCCATAATCATTATCACCAGTAACATATAAATCACCAAATGCCGCTTTAGAGACATCAATAACTCCAGCTCCTTGTTGTCTAGGAGACGTAAATGCTTTTGTTTCATTATTATAGTTTGGAACCGCAGTACTCATTAATAGATGTTTTATTAATTTCTGTAATTCTTCACCTTGAAGGTCAGGATATCTTTCCTGGAATACTTGTCTCATTAGTGATACAGCTCCTGCTACGTGTGGTGAAGCCATACTTGTTCCACTATCTAATCCATACGTTCCATTATTGAATGATGAATAAACATCACCACCAGGTGCTGTAACATCAGGCTTGAATAGTCCGTCTCCAGTCACTCCCCAACTTGTAAAATCAGCAAGTTGATTTGCTTGTGGGTGAGGTCTCTTACTGAAATGTCCAGTAAATTTTAATTTATAATAATCTGGATAAGTTGCTAATAAATTACCGAATTTATATCCAACGAATACTACAGGAAAATCACTATCGTAATTATTTAATGCAACATTAAGTAACTCTTCTCCGCCTTCTTTAGTATTATATAAAATAGCACCAGCAGCTCCTGCTTTTTTAGCAGCTGCTACTTTATCCGCGAAGGTATTTCCACCTCCACGCATCATTACTGCAATTTTACCTTTTACATCTTGGTTTTTAAAATCATTTTCTAAACCATAGCCAGCATTAAAGTATGAGTACTCAGTTTTCGGATTAAATCTTTTAGCAAATGGTCTGATTGTAGCTTCACCATTATCCCATTCTTCATTTCCTTCTAATCCAACAACAGTCATTACTTCAGTATTCATAACACTATTGTTTATAGCCGCTACAGCTATTGAATCAGGAGTTACAGATGGTGTTCCAATTAATCCATAATCCGGATTAGAAGCACTTGGTTTACTTTGACCATTTCCAAATACATTATCATTACCCGCTGCAACTACAACATTGACTCCAGCCTTTTTAGCAAGTGCAATTGCATCGATAGTACCTTGACCAACTTCTGTTACCGCACCTGCAGTAGCACCTAGACTCATATTAATAGAGTCAGCACCTAATTTAACAGCATCTTCTATAGCCTTAACATATAAAAATGTACTAGTTTTCGCTCCACCTTGTTTATCCGAGAAAACTCTCATAAAGATTAATTGTGATTCTGGAGCGACACCCGCAACATACTCATTATTCGGTGCTTTTTTCGTTGGATTACCTACTGAAGTTCCAACAACGTGCATACCATGTGATTTATCTTTTTTCTCTTTTAAGTTATTATCCCAGTCGTAGTAGTTAAACGCATAAATCAGTTTATCACTATACCATTTTCCATAATCGATTCCAGCTTTTTCTCTTACAGATTCTAGTTCAGCTTTATTTTTATATTTAGCTTTACTAGCATCAGTTAAATGTAATATATCATGATTAGGGTCTAAACCTGAATCAATAACTGCTACTACTCTTCCTTGTCCTTTATATCCTTTATCCCAAAGACCTTGAACACCGATGATTCTATTACTATCGATAACTGTATTTTTTAAAGCAGTATCATCTTCATCATTTTTAGTAGTAGTTTCAGGAACTTCATAATCAACACTCACTTCAACACTATTTACAAAATCCATCGCCTGAATTTTTTTAGCATCAGCATACGAAGTTTCTAAAGAAAATCCGTTTAAAAGTGTATCATATTCAAATAGAACCTTATAATCAACACCTTTATCTTTAATTTCTTTTAGTGCTCGTTCACGTGGTTCTTTAGTACTTTTTTCACGTTCTTTTCTTCCTTCTTCAGTTTTCAATGAATTAGGATCTACTTTATCCTCTTTTAAAGAAACAATAATTTTAACTTTATCCTCATCTTTAAAAGTATGTGCAGAGGTATTAGATACGGCATCAGCCTTTCCATTCTCTTCAGCATATACCCAATTCTTCTCTAAATTATTAAAATTCATTACATGTAGATTAGTTAGTAGTAATGTAGCTGTTACAAATGATACAGCGGCTTTTTTTCCAAATTGCATTATTCCTCTCCTTTTTTTAAGTATATTTTAGTTACATTTCTATATTTAAACATATATTATCTGTAAAATCAATAGATTTTTCTGTTTAATTATAAAAAAATAAAGAAAAAAAACTTAGTTTCCTAAGTTTTTTCTTTTTCTTTATTCATGTATTTCTATTGGTAAACCATCGGGATCAAAGAAAAACGCCATTTTCTTATTATCTAAGTCATCGTATCTTAATCCTTCATGAGGAATATCTAATTCATCAAATTTTTTCAGAACCGCTTCTACATCTTCTACTCTAAAAGCTAAATGCCTTAACCCACTATATTCTGGATTTGGCATCTTAGGTCTCAATGGTGCATTCTGCTTAATAAAAATTTCTAATACTAGCTTCCCTTGTTTTACATTTATAATAATATCATTCTTCTCTGGACGATTATGTTCACTAATAATCTCAAATCCTAACTTATCTACGTAAAACTCTTTTGTTTTAATGTAGTTTGTTCCTATAATCGCTATATGATGTACATTTTAATACATTTACTTATTTAATTTTTTTACTATGTCTATTGCTAGAGCTAGTTACTCTGGATTCACCTCTTCATAGTCTCCTTTGTCTGTATATCTATAAGTTACATCTACTCCGGTTGTTGTTGGATCAATTCCATATTTTTTAAATGTTCCATGAACTTGAGTAACTCCTGTTTCCTTAATAATATATTCAATATTCTCTGTAGTGATACCTGCACCTGCAAGAATCTCAATTTCATCGCCAAATTTTTGTTGAAGCAGTTTTAAAAGTTCTACACCTTTATTAACATTTGCACCAAGTCCACTAGTTAAAACTCTTGTACAACCTAATTCAATCAAGCGTTGAATATTATATTCTGGTTCATCTGAACAATCAAACGCTCTATGAAAGACACTTTCCGCTTCAAAACTTTTACATAGGTTTATCATTTTCTCAGTCTCTTCCCAATCTATCTTTCTATCTTCATTAAGAAATCCAAATACAATTCCTTTTGCACCATGTTCTAGCAGTTCTCTAGCTTCTCTAAACATTTGTTCTTTTTCTATTTCTGAATAGCAAAAACCACCTCCCCTAGGTCTTACCATCGCCATTATAGGTATCTCAACTCCATTTTCAAGCGCCATATCTAACACTGTCAATGTTGGGGTCAAACCACCTAGATAACTAGCACTAATCAATTCTATTCTATCTGCACCCTCATTTTGCGCTACTATACAATCCTGCACACTGTTAGCACATACTTCAATTTTTATCATTTCAAATTCTCCTTTAATATCTATAGCTTAATTATAACATAGTTCAAAATAACTCGGATAACTTATACTCATTAATAAAAATTCATTTTTATTAATTCTTCAAAGTAAAATAAGGATATGTGAAATTAATCATCGTATCCTTATTTATGTTTATATTGTAAATTATATTATTTTCCACCAAATATAGATGTTCTAAAGTCTTTAGTTTGATCTAGATAAGCCTTAAATATAGCTTTTTTAAGTTTAAGAACTCTACTATTAGTATCTGGATACAGTTTTGCTACGTCATCTGCAGCATCACCGCGAACCGCTTCTTCAATCATTTTCTCTAGCACACTTATATTCGTAACTGTTACATTTCTTTGTCGTCCCCATGGATCATTAGGATTGAAGAAGTTAACTCTATTTAGTTTACTGAATTGTTGTTCTCTTTCTTTATACATATCTTTCTTGAATTCAACCCAAGATTTATATTTTTTATTAAATACTTTCTCAAGAACTAAGTTATCAGTAACTAAGCCTATTTCTTTACCATAAGATATAATCTTACTTCCTCTATTTTTCGCTTCTTTTTCATATTGATTAGAAATGTATGGTACCATACCTTCTTTATACCCTTTAGCGGCTAATAGTTCGAATGCCATACGACGCCCCATTAAATCACCTGGAGTTCCTATGTCACTACTTAAAGCAGAATAGATTGGTGAGAATAGATTGATTGTGTGGTATCCATTTCTTTCATACTCACCTTGGTCTATATAACCCCTTTTTGTAATAATATCATTTTCAATTAAACTATCAAATGAATTTAGTTTATTAATTTCATCAGAAGTTAATCTACGCACAGCATTTGTTGCATATACTTTATTGCCATCTGGATCTTGCTTATATATATTCTCAATTTTTCTTAATAGATCATTTTTTTCATTATAACCTAGTTTAGCTACAGCACGTCCTTCTAATATTTCAAGAGTATATATTAAATCAAACATATTATGCATATAACTATGTAAGTCTTCCGCATTACTGAATCTTTGAGTTGGATCTCCTATTTGTAGCCTTGTTGAATTTTCTGATTCGTCATATTTCAACACAGAGTTAATTGTTATCGTTGGATCATATGAATGGTCAGGAGCTTGTAATAATCCTTTCGCATAAAACTCAGGCCCTAATCCACTTCTTCTTCCATATCCTCCTAAATAAATTTCTCTATCAGAGTTATGTGTCATTTCATGAGTATATGTCACCGCACCAGCTTTATCTAGCATACGATAAGCCATATAGTAGAATGCATCACCTGTTGCATATGCACCATGTTTATTATGAACAACATTATTTCCTGCAGGTCCAAAGAAGTTTTTAATAGCAGGATGATTACTTTCAAAATTCTCTTCTTGTGTCTTATCATTTGTATCATTACCAAATCTAAATGCATCATAGACTAATATACTTCTGTATAATTTTTCTTTATTATCATTATCTAGAATTTTATACCAATAATCATAATGATCTCTAAATCGTTTAGCAGCTGCTTGTGCATTCTCTTCAACAAATTTATTTAATTTTTCTCCCTTAGGATAATCAGAACTTCTATATCTATCATAAGCACCGAATCCAATAGTTGAAATATTCGCAATCATAAATATCATTTTTTCTTCTGGTAAAGTTAATAAAGGTAAGACCATACTTTGATATTTCCATGATGGACTAGTTAATCTATCATACACCCCTATAGAATAAGGTGTACCTGCTTTTGATTGTTTTTCACTTACTTCAGGAATTGTAGATTTTTCTTCAACAATATACGCTTTAGATTGTTTTTTAAACCAGTCGTTATTAGAAATATTCGGTAGGAATACTTTTCTATAACCTTCTAATGCTTTAAATAAACTTTCAGTTCCATAATTTTTAGATAATAATACATTATAAGTAATTACATTATTTTTCGCTAATAAATTGTTAAATCCAGATTTGCCTAACTCAATAACATTATCTAATGCAGAACTATTAGATTTACCAAAGAAGTCTAAATGATATAATACTAAATCTTTTGCACTTACATTATCGTATTTAAAATTATACCAACGTTCTAGATATGTTAACCCTAAAAGTAACGCCTCTTTATTATTCTTAATTTTTTCTATTACATAATTATCTATAATTGAATTATTATTTTCAGCTATTGCCGCATCAGCAGAAAGAAGTTTTGATAAACTATCTTTAATGTTATCTTTTGTTTTTGTAAATTGTTCATCTAGATATAATTCTGTTAATTTTATATTACTTGAAATATCTAATACTTTTCTAACAGCAGCTGAATTATATTGAACAGATTTCAAATCATCTAAAACAGCATTTACAATATTATTATAATCATGTAGCAATGTATTCGGTGTGTACATTAGTTTTGTATTAGTTATTTCATATTCTGCTACTTTAGAGAAATCTTGTAGATATTTTATAGCAAATGTTTGAGAAGTATTATCTGAATAATGAAGTAATAGTTTATTAATTCTTTGTTTATCTTTATTAATATCAGTAATTACGTCTTTATCACTCATTGGAACTACAGAAACAATCTCCTTAGTAAATAAATCATTATTAGTATCCACTAAATTACCATATTTAACAATTGTCTCTCGATTATAGAACGGTAATAGTTTTTCAATATTTTTATATACTTTCAGCCTAGAAGCATCTGCTCCTTCTACATTTCGATAGTCCGTTACATATCTAGAAGAGAAGTTAAAGTCTTCTGTTTTAATATTATTTTTATGAACAAGTTCATCCTTTTTCTCTGCAACTTGGTTACCTTCAAGTAATGTACCTCTTTGGACATATGAATCCTTACTTACAACCTCATCATTCTCTTGAACTACATTAACTACCTTATTATTTTTATTACTATAAGTGTTAGTTGCTTTTATACCGGTAAAATCATAACCAGCAATAGCATTACCATTAGTCACATTAACATCACTTAAGACATTTGTAAGGTTACCTGAGTTAGTTATATCAGATGACTCTCTATCCCAAAGATCCCCTGCAACTCCACCAACATTAGCAGAAATTTGATTATTGATAAGACTTCCTTCTGCATAACTATTCTTAATAACAGCTTTCTTGTCAACAGCACCTGCTAATCCTCCTACTGGTTGATCTCCTTGATCAGCATTAGTAAATATATCTATAGAAGCAACTGATCTATCTATAGAAGCTTCGACTCCTGAAAGTTTGCCTACTAATCCCCCTATTTGATAGCTAGATTTTGTAACATAAGTATTAGTTATTCTACCAGTAAAACTACTATTCGAAATTGTAGAATTATCAACTTGTGAAACTAATCCTCCAATACTGTGTTCGCCAGCTATTACACCAGATGAATGAACATTAGTAATTGTAGTACCATTATTCGCTATTTTCGCTATTGTCGCTGCATGCTCTTTTGCTGAGATATTTGCATCTCTTATTGATAGATCTTTTACAGTAGCCCGATTCAATATATTAAATAATGGTTTTTTCAAATTATATATAGCGTAATACTTACCATTATTTTCACCTATCAATTTACCAGTGAACTCATTCTCAATATAACTTTCTTTACCATCTGGAAGTTCTACCTCACGAGCATCTATAGTCGCCCCTAGACGGAAGGTACCACGTGGATTACTATTTATTGCATCTACTAGATTTTTAAACGATGTATAAACACTATTTTCACTATTTACCGTTTTTGGAAGGTAGTAAGTATAATTTTCTAAAGTACTATTGTTTTCATGTTGAATCAAATTATTAGCTTGTCCTACAATTTTGTAAACATCTTTATTATCTTTTTTGGCACTCTCTATACTCTTAACAGGTAACATAACATCTTTAAAGTTCTCTGATTTTACCTTCATAAAATAGTTTGTTGGATTATTCGGTACAGCCTCTAGTGAACTTACTTGTTTATATTTATTATTATCTAAAGTATATAATTCTACGTTAGAAATGTTTCTAAGTTCAAGTTTTTTATCAACCTGCTTTTCTTCTATAATATCGTCTTTTTTCTCATCTTTATGGCGCTCTAGAGTATCATAGTTAGGGGTAATTTCTCTACCATTTATAATACTTCTAATCCAATCTAATTGTGTTGGAGATAATATTAATCCACCTGAGCGGTTCTCGGCACCATTTTGGTGAACTCCAATTACTTCGCCTTTAGAATTAAAGATTCCTCCACCACTCATTCCAGCTTTTCCACCTTGGTACTGAACACCATAAGTATTATTCGCGTATTTTTGTTCCATTTCAACAGCAGTATCTTTTAAGTGAGTATACTCTCCTTTAGGATAACCATAAACATTTAACTTATCATTAACATTTACTTTAGAGTAATTTTTAACCAGGCTCGCATGTTGTCTTCTTGTCGATTTAGGTAAAGTAATAACAGCTAAATCATAGATAAATCCTTTTGGATAATCTTTTTTATTATAAAAGTGAATGTCCTCTGAAGTAAATGAACCTTTTTGTCCATCAGGCGTTTGCCATTCATATGTATTTTTAGACTTATCTCCTATAAATTCACCCGTACTGTTATCTCTAGAATTATTAATGAAATTGTGCGCTACAGTCAATAATACATTAGGTGCAATAAACGTAGCTGAACCCGTTCCAGATAATACTTGATTACCTTTAACAAAATTCATTCTAAGTAGTGCACTGGCATTTTTTTGAACATTATTTATTTCTGCTGTATTGTTAGTTTCTACAGAAGGTTTTGGGTTTTCAGTTTTTGGAGTCTCAATTTTACCAGTATACTCTTTTGGCGGCTCTATTTTTTCTGGTTCAACTATTGCTCCGGCTTGCACTCCTGTGTATTCCTTCGGTGCTTCTATTTTTTCAG
>CAUUCZ010000038.1:0-11328 GCA_963543895.1 uncultured Gemella sp.
TTGATTATTAGAATTTTGTCCTCTATTGTTATTCATAATAGTTTCTCCATTTCTACATTTTCGTCTAATAACATAACATTAATATAACTTTTGTAATTTATTATATTTCTTCTTAATTTATAATTATACTAAAGCTTTACTCCTTTTGTCAATGATATAAAAAGTAGCTAATTATACCATTTATTACAATTTAATAATGCCTTATTCTACTAAAAAAATAAAAGATTATCCGACTAGATAATCTCATTATTAAACTACATATTCCTTCTTTGCAAGATAAATTACATCAAAAATTACTACCATAATTGATTTTTCTTTAAATACCATCTTCCATTGTGCTCTTCTACAACTAAAAAACCTCTACCATCATTTATTAAGTATTTTTTATCCAAATTGTCTTTTTTATTTATTTTCTTAAATCTAACTATAAACGTATTCAAATCAATCATTTTAACTTCATCTATTTCATTTTCATTAACAAACGATTGTAACATATCTACCTTGTACTTTTCTTCTTTTGATATTTTCTTGAATTCTTGTACAGATTCATCTTTATCTTTTTTATTATCATAGTAGATGTAATCAAACATTTTTTCAAAGTCATTATTTCTCACAGTTTTCATCCACCCTTTTACGACTTCTTTAGGTGTAGCTCCACCTTCCCTTTCAGATAAAACAATTGAAAACATAATTATCAAAACTAATATGATTACAGCTAATAACCTTTTATTTTTTGATTTATTATTTAATTGTTTCTTAAAACTACTATTTAAACCATAAGTCATATTCATTTATCCTTTTCTATAAACTTTATAGAGTATTATTTAATCTATATTTAATATTATCCGTATGAATTAAAATAAAATTAAATATAATCCAACTACTAGGCAACCGACACCAGTTATTTGTATAATTCTCCCAGTTCTTTTACTATCCTTTGCATACTTTTCAATATTTTCTGGTAACTTCGCTTCTTCATAACTTATGCTGATACCACTAATTAAATGAGCATTATCCCCCCTTAGAATATACTTGGCTATAATAAAGAATACCCCTGCCATATAAAACATTATAAGAGCCCCAGCATAATCTATATATTCACTAGGCAAAAGGATAGACGAAAGAATTAAGATTTCACATGGTAACATCAGTAGAATCGCTGTACTTGTTTTCATAGTAATACACCTCTTTTGTACTTCACTTAGCTATACTATATTTCAATTATATTATACAATAACAAAACAAAGATGGTCAAAACTTATCCAAAAAATAACTCTCTTTACTGTAATTTTTATCCAGTAAAGAGAGTCATACGCAATACTATAATCACGTTTTATTTTCTATTGTTAATTTTGAATTTCAAGAATAGATCGT
This sequence comes from uncultured Gemella sp., assembly GCA_963543895.1. Taxonomy (GTDB): domain Bacteria; phylum Bacillota; class Bacilli; order Staphylococcales; family Gemellaceae; genus Gemella. The sequence goes on from CAUUCZ010000038.1 coordinate 1,375, forward strand.
TGTAGAATTGAATCATTTTTGGATCTAAATCTTCATACACTTCAGCTCTATTTCCAAAGCTTTCTAAATCAGGATAGAATTGTTCGTCACTTGTTGTTTCTTCCGATAACAATTCTTTAGCTTTAGCGTTAGGAGTTGCATAACCAATAAATTCAGAGTTTTTCGCTGCATTTTCTGGTTTTAACATAAAATTAATAAATTTATATGCTGCATCTTCATTTTTAGAAGTTTTTGGTATTACTATATTGTCAAACCATAGGTTAGTACCTTCTTTAGGTAATGCATAAACCATATTTTCATTTTCTTCCATAATTGATTTAGCATCTCCCGAGAAAACTACCGATACCCATGCTTCATTGTTAATCATAAGCATTTTCTTCTCATCAGAGTTAATTGCTTTAACATTCGGGTGAAGTAGTTCTAATTTTCTTTCCGCTAAATTTAAATCTACTTCATTAGTATCATTTACTGAATTCCCTTCTGATTGAAGAGCAATCCCCATCATTTCACGGGCACCATCTATTAGTAATATATTATTTTCTAAGCGTGCATCCCAAAGGTCATTCCATTTTTCAAATTTAAGATCTTCTGGAACTTTAGTTTTATCATAAAGTATACCTAAAGTACCCCAGAAATAAGGAATTGAGTATTCATTATTTGGATCGAAACTTTTATTTCTAAATTGTTCTTCAATATTATCAAAACCTTCAATTTTACTGTGATCTAATTTCTTAAGTAGATTCAACTTCTTCATCTTTTTAATCATATAATCAGATGGTATTACAATATCGTACGGCGTAGAACCTGCTTGAATTTTTGTAAGCATTGCCTCATTAGAGTCAAATGTTTCATATACTACTGAAATCCCAGTTTCTTCTTCAAACTTTTTAATTAAATCTGGATCAATATATTCTCCCCAGTTGAAAATTGTTAAAGTTTGTTTATCACCACTATTTGAACTATCTATGAAATTGCGACTATAAAGTAAACCTAAACAAATAACTAAGATTGAAATTGCTGAAATAAGTAATTTTTTCATATTATCTTACCTCCCTTTTTAATTTACTAGTATTGATTACATAATAAATTAATACCGCTACAACAACAAAGATAGTTAAAACTGTAGATAAAGCATTAATCTGTAAGTTAATTCCTTGTCGTGCCATTGAGTAAATTTCAACAGAAAGTGTTTGGAATCCATTACCTGTAACAAAGAATGTTACTGCAAAGTCATCTAATGAATAAGTTAATCCCATAAAGAATCCTGCCCAAATACCTGGTGTAATATAAGGAATTACAATTTTACTTAGTACTTGTGGATAAGTTGCTCCAAGGTCAATTGCTGCATCCACCATAGTTCTAGGCATTTCATATAGTTTAGGTAATACCATTAAAACAACAATAGGTATACTAAATGCGATATGTGATAATAATACAGACCAGAATCCTTGAATAGTGTCTAACCCTGTGTACTTAGAAATAAATGTAAACATTAATAAGAATGAACATCCAATGATAACGTCAGGACTTACAATAAGAATATTATTCCCTACTAAGAAAGAATTTTTCTGCTTATTTGATTTTAAAGAATATATACCTAATGCACCCAATGTTCCAAAAATAGCAGAAAATAATCCACAAAGTAATGCAACAACAATCGTGTTAATTACAATAACCATCATACGTGTATTTTTAAATAAATCAACATAATGTTTCCAAGAAAATCCTTCGAAATCGATCATTGTCTTACCTGAGTTAAATGAGTAGTATGCTAAGTAAATTAGAGGTATGTATAATATTGCAAAGATAACCCCTAAATATATTTTTGAAGTTAATTTCATTATTTTCTACCTCCAAAATTAGTTTTGTCTTTAGTATTTGTAAGAACCATTATAATCCCCATTACTACTATTAAAAATACTGCGATTGTTGAACCTACTCCCCAGTTTTGAGTAACTAAGAAATGTTCTTCAATAGCTGTTCCTAAGTTGATAATTTTGTTCCCAGCAACAAGTCTAGTAATCATGAATAATGATAGAGCTGGAATAAATGTTACCTGAATACCAGTTTTAACACCATTTATACTTAATGGTAATATTATTTTTAAGAATGTAGTTTTAAAATCTGCACCTAGATCATAAGACGCTTCTATTAAGTTCTTATTCATACCAGAAACCGAGTTATAAATAGGTAATAACATAAATGGTAAGAATATGTAACTTGATACAAAAATAAAACTAAATGAATTAAATAGTAAACTTTGAGAACCTATACCAATATACTCTAAGAAACTATTAATTGTTCCATATTCACCAAATAATCCTAAGAACGCATAAGTTTTTAATAAGATATTAATCCACGTTGGTAAGATAATTAATAGAAGTAATAATTCTTTATGTTTACTTTTATTAATAGCAAATGCTAATGGATAACTAATTACTAAACATATAAGTGTAATTAAAAACGCATACCAAAAACTATACAGTGTCATTAATACATATGTGCTACTAAAAAATATCTTATAATTTTCAAGTGTAAAATTACCATCAATATCTCTAAATGAATGATAGAAGATAAGTAATATAGGAAATACTACAAATAGTAACATCCACATTACATATGGAATCATAAAAAATGAACGTGTTTTTCTATTAAACATTTTTTATTCCTCCTCTTCATATGATTCAAGACGAGCATCAAATTCTTCTTCAGTTTCTCCAGGCACCATGATATGTATTGCTTCAGGATCAAAGTTTAAACTTACAGCTGCACCTGGTTTTGCTTGTTTTGTAGAGTGTACAATCCATTCATTGTATTGGTCATCTAAACAACAGATTTCATAGTGAACACCTCTAAATAACTGAGTATCTACTACTACACTGATTTTACCTTTATCAGCGCTTGTAATCTCTAAGTCCTCTGGACGAATAACTACTTCTACACGTTTATTTTTATCTAAACCAGCATCCACACATTCATACTGTTTACCATAGATTTCAACTAAATAGTCGTCTAACATAACAGCATTAACAATATTAGATTCACCAATGAAATCAGCAACAAAACGGTTTACTGGCTCATCATAAATATCAGTTGGTGTACCACTTTGTTCAATTTTCCCATGATTCATTACGAAGATATAGTCACTCATCGCTAGTGCTTCTTCTTGATCGTGAGTTACATAGATAAACGTAATTCCTGTTTGTTGTTGCAGTTCACGAAGTTCATATTGCATCTCTTGACGAAGTTTTAAATCAAGCGCTGAAAGTGATTCATCTAGCAGGATAATTTCAGGTTCATTAACAATTGCACGAGCTATAGCGACACGTTGTTTTTGTCCACCACTCATCTCACTTATATCACGATTTTCAAAACCAGCTAAGTTAACTTGCTTAAGAGCTTTTTTTACTTTTTTATTAATTACTTCTTTCTTTTCATTTTTAATTTTTAATCCGAAAGCAACATTTTCAAATACATTCATGTGTGGGAATAATGCATAATCCTGGAACACGGTATTTACATGTCTCTTATTCGCAGGTAAATCATTCACTACTTTATCATCAAGTAGTACATCACCTGATGTTGGACTTAAAAATCCACCAATTAATTTTAAAATTGTACTTTTACCACATCCACTTGGTCCAAGTAATGTATAGAATTTTCCTTTTTCTATTTCTAAATCAATATTCTTTAATACATGTGTATTACCAAAAGACATTGATACATTTTTAAATTCAACAATATTTGCCATTATTTTCTCCTTATAAATACGAATTAGTCGCTACAATTAACACTTCACATTCTTCATCAAATGGATTTGATATTCTATGTTCTGACGTAGCTAAAAAATAAAAACTTTCATGAGTAGAAGCAATAAACTCCTCATCACCTAATCTCAATTTACATTTCCCCTTCAGTACATAACATAATGTTTCTGATTCAGAAGGATCGAATGTTTTATAATTACTATTTTTATCAAGTTTCAATATAAGTGATTCCATCTCTTTCTCATTTGATTCTGGAACCAACCATGTAAGTTTATATCCTTCATCAGTTTCTTCATAACTAGTCTGATCTTCTAATGAATAATATACTTTCTGACTAGTACTCTCCTTATCAAAGAAATCTTTAGGAGCACATCCAAGAACTTGGAGTATATTAAAAAAAGTTTCCATTGATGGTGACGCTAAATCACGCTCAACTTGAGATATATACCCTTTACTAAGGTCTGTACGTTCCCCTAACTCTTCTTGGGTGAGGTTTTTTTGAATTCGTAGTCTCTTTAATCTTTCACCTATAGAATACATAACTTCTCCTTTCTATAGTTAATAAGTTAATTTGTTTAACAATACATAACTTTTAGTTAATTTTGTTTATTATTATCTAACATAGCGTTATTATTGTTTACCATTATTAAACTTATCGTTATTTAAGTTTAATAATGGTAAACTCTATGTTTAGTATATTTAAAACACAAGTTATATATTACTATATTTTCAAATTAAAATCAAGTTAAAATTGACTTATTTTTCAACTTTTTAATAATTATAATTTTTCTTAATAAAGCCTATTATTCTTTATTATCTTAACGTTTTAGTATATAATGGTAATATTAATATAAGAAAGAAATCAAGGTACCATAATGGAATTTAAAATACTACAACCCTTCACATCAGTCGAGGATTATTTAAGCCAATTTTTAAAAGTGTCAAAAAAGAATATACATACTATTAGAATGAAAAGTCATCATGATAAACAAACAATTAAAGTTAATGGAAAAGAAGCAGATTTAACATCAAGTTTATCTACAAATGACTTACTAGAAGTAAATATAGTTCTAACAACATCTAACTACTTATCAAACACTGCTGCTACAATAAGTAAAGAATACGAAGATGATTATATACTTGTCGTATCAAAACCATTTGGTATAAAAACTCATCCAAATGATATAGAAATTGAAAATGATACGTTGGTTAACTATTTAATAGCGGATTATAACTATCTAGAGCCTATTCACAGACTTGATATAGATACTTGCGGATTAGTAATTCTAGCAAAAACTCCCCTAATCAAGGCTAAACTAGACCAGATGCTTGAACTAAGAACAATTAAACGCTACTATACAGCACTAATTAAAAACAATATTAAACCGCAAACTATTAATACTAATATAGGAAGAGACAGTAAAGAAAAAAATAAAATGGCGGTAACAAGAAACGGGAAGAATGCTATTACTAATATACTTGAATGCAGTAAATTAGATCAAAATAGATTTTCAGTTCTCATCTCACTTGAAACAGGTAGAACTCATCAAATAAGAGTCCATTTAGCTTCTATAGGTGTTCCAATAATCGGAGATAAATTATACTCAAAAGACGGCTATAGATACGAAAAAATGTATTTAGGAGCATTAAAAGTAGTATTTCCACATCCTGTTACAGGTAACATTTTAAAAATTCAATCATCAATAGAAAAAGAGTTTATACAACAATAAATGAAAAACAGATGTGCAATATTTTTACACATCTGTTTCATTATTATTTTTTCATTTGTTTTTGAGCTTGTTTTTGCGCTTTTTGCATGTTGCTCATAACTTGATTGATTTTTTTACGAGATGGTTTTTGTCCCATTTGACTCATCATACTCATAACCATATCTTCGTTAATTTGAGGATTTTTTTCCATGTAGTTCATGAAATTACGTCTTGCTAGATAGAAACCTCCAACAACACCGACAAGTAAACAAATTGCTCCAACTAAAATTGTAACTGCAGTTGCACTCATTGTTAATTTCCTTTCTTCTTAGGAGTTATATCTTCTCCATTTTCATTAATTACTCTTGTATTATCTAATATGTTTCTCATATTAGCTTTAAAATTTTGTAAATATAATTGTCTATATTTAGCTAATTCTTCTGATTCCTCGGCTGTTAATTCACGCTCTCTTTTTGTAGCATTAAGTGAATTAATTTTAGCAATAACTTCTGTCATTTCCATATTATTACACACTCATTAACTCATCTTGTTTTTCTTTAGTAACTTTGTCGATTTCAGCAACGAATTTATCAGTTACTTTTTGAATATCATCAGAATATCCTTTTAAATCGTCTTCAGTAATTTGAGAAGATTTTTCTAATTTTTTCATAGCATCCATTGCATCACGACGAACATTACGTACAGCAACTTTAGCTCCTTCAGATTCTTTACCTACTAATTTAGCAAGTTCTTTACGGCGTTCCTCAGTTAATGCTGGGAATACGATACGAATTACTGTACCATCATTAGCTGGATTTAATCCTAAATCTGATGCTTGAATAGCTTTTTCGATATCTCCTAATAAAGTTTTTTCATATGGAGAAATTACAAGCATTTTAGGTTCTGGTACAGAAACCCCCGCAACTTGATTAATCGGAGTTGGTACACCATAGTAATCAACTGTTAATCGATCTAAAACAGCTGCACTAGCTTTACCAGCTCTGATAGATGCTAATTCACGACGTAAACTAGCAATCGCTTTTTCCATTCTTTCGTTTAAATTATTCATTATTTGTTCAGGCATAATTGTAAACTCCTAATATAAATTTTATTCGATAGTTGTTCCTAGATTAGAATCAGAAACAACTTTAACAATATTTTCTGCTTCATCTATTGAAAAGACAATAATTGGCAGGTGATTATCCATACAGAATGTAATTGCTGTAGAATCCATTATTGTTAACCCTTTGTTCATAATATCCATGTATGATAACTTATCATATTTAGTTGCTGTGCTGTCAATTTTTGGATCAGCAGAGTAAACCCCATCAACACCATTTTTACCCATTAAAATAGCTTCAGCACCAATTTCTTTAGCACGTAATGCTGCTGTTGTATCTGTTGAGAAATATGGATTTCCAATTCCAGCTGCAAATATAGCAACACGACCTTTTTCTAAGTGTCTTATCGCACGTCTTCTAATGTATGGCTCAGCCATTTCTTTCATTTCAACTGATGTTAATACACGTGTATCCACACCTTTTTGTTCTAATGCATCTTGTAATGCTAATGAGTTCATAACTGTAGCTAACATTCCCATTGAGTCAGCCGTAGCACGTTCCATTCCTAGTTCTTCACCAGTTTTTCCACGCCAGATATTTCCTCCACCTACAACGATAGCAACTTCTACCCCTTGTTTTACTACCTCTACGATTTGAGAAGTTATTTTTGTAACAACTTCAGAATCAATACCGAATCCTTTTCCACCTGCTAGTGCTTCACCACTTAACTTAAATAAAACTCTTTTATATTTAGTAGCCATTTTTATCCTCCTAATAAATCACAGACATTATTGTTTCTACTATACTAATTTTTTAAAAAAGCACACACAAGAAGTGTGTGCTTAACCTCTTTTAATAAAGTATATTAAATAGAGAATTATTATTTGCTAGCGTTAACTTGGCTCATTACTTCTTCAGCAAAGTTATCTTCTTTTTTCTCGATACCTTCACCAACTTCGTAACGTACGAATTTAGCAAGTTTTCCACCTTTTGATGCTACGAATTTTTCAACAGTGAAACTATCGTCTTTAACGAATTTTTGTTTAACAACTGTGATTTCTTCTAGGAATTTGTTAATTCTACCAACGATCATTTTTTCAACGATGTTAGCAGGTTTTCCTTCATTTAATGCTTGCTCAGTTAATACTTTTTTCTCGTGCTCAAGTACATCAGCTGGTACTTCGCTTTCATCTAAGTATTTAGGAGCTAAAGCAGCGATGTGCATTGCAACATCTTTAGCTGCTTCTTCGTCAGTGCTTCCTTCAACAAGAGTAAGAACACCAATTCTTCCTCCCATGTGAGAGTATGCACCGAATGCATCAGCGTCAGATTTAGTTACAACCTCAAATCTTCTTAATGAAAGTTTTTCACCAATTGTAGCGATACCTTCGTTAATTACTGCTTCAACAGTTCCACCTTGAGCTTCTACTTGAAGAGCTTCTTCTAAAGTTGCTGGTTCAGCTGCTAAGATAGCTTCTGCAACATTTTTTACTAAAGCAACGAATTTTTCGTTTTTAGCAACGAAGTCAGTTTCTGAGTTGATTTCTAAGATAACAGCTTTGTTACCTTTAACCTCGATATAAGAAAGACCTTCTGCAGCGATTCTGTCAGCTTTTTTAGCTGCTTTAGCGATACCATTTTCTCTTAGGTAGTCGATTGCCGCATCGATATCTCCATCAGTTTGAGTTAGTGCTTTTTTACAGTCCATCATACCAGCACCAGTACGTTCTCTTAATTCTTTTACCAAACTAGCTGTAATTTGTGCCATTTTGATTTGCCTCCGTTATTTTATTATTAATTTATTTATTTGTTTTATAATCTAAAATTATTCTTCAGTTGCTTCTACTTCTTCAGAAACTTCTTCAGTTTCTTCGATGTTACCTTCGTTGTAAGCTACAAAAGCGTCTGCCATTTTAGCTGTTAATAATTTAACTGCACGGATAGCATCGTCGTTTGCAGGGATTACGTAATCAACATCATCTGGATCACAGTTTGTATCTACGATACCTACTACAGGGATTCCTAATTTTTTAGCTTCAGCAATTGCGTTGTGCTCTTTCTTAGGATCTACTACGAAGATTGCATCTGGCATACCTTTCATTTCACGAATTCCACCTAAGAATTTAACTAATTTATCGTATTCTTTTCTTAATTCGATAACTTCTTTTTTAGGTAGTACTTCGAATACTCCATCAGCTTCCATTTTTTCGATTTCAGCGATTCTGTCAATACGTCCTTTAATTGTTTTGTAGTTAGTTAAAGTTCCACCTAACCAACGGTGATTGATGTAGTATTGACCACTTCTTTCAGCTTCTTCTTTAATAGCATCTTGTGCTTGTTTTTTAGTACCTACGAATAACATTTTTCCGCCTTGATCAGCAACTGATTTTACGAATTCGTATGCTTCATCAACTTTCTTAACTGTTTTTTGTAAGTCGATAATGTAGATACCGTTTCTTTCTGTGAAGATGTATTTATCCATTTTAGGGTTCCATCTTCTTGTTTGGTGACCGAAGTGTACACCAGCTTCTAATAATTGTTTCATTGAAATAACTGCCATAGTTATTTTCCTCCTTGGTTTTTTCCTCCGACATTCTCTAAGCTTACTGCAAACATAAATGCACCGAGCAGCTACTCAAATGTCGTGTGTTATATTTTTGTTGATTTTTACTCAACTTTATTAATTATATAGCATTACCAACTAAAAATCAAGTATTTTAATAAATTTTACATCAATAATTATCTTCTATATTAATAACTGTTTTATTTATTTTTTATTACTTTTTATTTTTATGTTTTATGAAAACCAATATAAAATTTTCATATTAATCAAAATTATTTCGTTTAAGAGGTTGATTTTTTTAGCGAGTAGTATTATAATTTATTAGAACGTAATTATTACGAATAACGGAGGAATATTACAAATGAATAAATTTTTAAAATTAATATCAGTTGTTGCTGCGTTCGCCCTACTTTTAGTAGGATGTTCAAGCAAAACTAATTCTGGAACTTCTAACTCTGGAAATAAAACGAAAATTGTTACTTCAGTAAACTTTTATGCAGAAGTAGCTAAGAGTATCGCAGGAGATAAAGCAGAAGTTTCTTCTATTATATCTTCTACTTCGGTAGATCCACACGATTTTGAACCAACTGCTCAAGATGCTAAAACTGTTGCTGATTCTAACATCGCTATCTTAAACGGTGGTGGGTACGATTCTTGGTTCGAAAAACTAACTGCTAATAGTAAAGACATCAAAAAAATTGATGGTGCTAAATTAATAGGCCTTAAAGATGGAGACAATGAACACATTTGGTACAACCCAGAAGTAATGAGTAAAGTTGCAGACGAACTTACTAAAGTTTTATCTGAAAAAGATTCTGCTAATAAAGATTTCTATGAAAAAAATAGAGATAACT
>CAUUCZ010000039.1:0-10797 GCA_963543895.1 uncultured Gemella sp.
GTTTAACAACTACAAAAACAGGTGCAATTTCAAGTTACTTAACAGAAGAAGAATATAATAGTTTAATATAAATAAATAATAAGTGAAAAATAAGTCCTAATTAGGGCTTATTTTTTATGGAATAGAAAAACAGAGTAGACTATGATAGAATTAATAATGACGAAAATTAAATTACAAATGAAGTAGGTGAAAGTATGCAAAATAATATAAAAATAAGATTATCAGTTGATAACTTCTATGATAATATTTCTAAAAATAAACAGAAGACAAAAATTGATCCGAAGTTACTGAGTAAATCGCTAGGATATGATGAAAATATTATTAATGAATTTCCTGATGAAATAAATATGGGGCTCTCTTGTGGTAATCCAATTAATCACTTGAAAATCAAAGAAGGACAATCTTTAATTGATTTAGGGTGTGGAGCCGGGATGGATATTTTCATTACTAAAATGAAAAATCCAAAAGTAGGAACGCTTTATGGTTTGGATAGATTGGATTCTATGTTAGAAAAAGCGAAGAAGGTTCGTGAGAATAAAAAGTTTGATAATATTGAATTTATTAAAGGTGAATTAATTAATATCCCTTTAGAAGATAAATCAGTTGATAGGGTTATTAGTAACTGTGTTATCAATCTAGAACCAGATAAGCAAAAAGTATATGATGAAATATATCGTATTCTTAAAGAAGATGGTATGTTTGTGATATCAGATATTATTTTGAAAAAAGAGTTGCCGTTAGAATGGAAAAATTCTAGTAGAATGCATTGCACTTGAGTTGCGGGTGCTCTTCTGGAAGAAGAGATGGCTGAGATTATTGAAAAAGCAGGATTTACAAAGTTCCAAATCATTAATTCAGATGTAACGGAAGAATATGCAGAAAAATGGGGCTATGGAAAAGGGATGAAAGATTATATCCAAAGTGGATTACTTATTGGAAGAAAATAATTATTTGGATAATATTTTAGAAAACGTTAGCCATTTGTTTTGACATGTATAGACAAAATAAAGTAAAATGTAAACAAATAAACATGAAATAATAATAATTTTCATTATTGTTTTATCATATTATGAGGAGAAAAAAATTGAAATATTTGATATAATGGTTTATGTATAGGATTTTGAAATTAAGTTTTATTGAGGATTTTTTAGTTTATATGTTGCTGAATATATCTTAATTGGAATTAGGTACGAAAAAAATCTAGCATATATTTTATAACTTAAATAATCGTTTAAACTTGATTTTAGTTAATTTTTATATAATATATTTGATTTGAAATATCTAGAACATAAAAATATAGTTAGGAGTGGGAGACTATGAGGTTATTATTAGCCGAAGACGAAAGAGACTTAGCAGATGCTCTTGAAGCAATGCTAAAACACAACAATTACTCAGTCGATGTAGTAAACAACGGACAAGATGCATTAGATTATCTAATGTTAGATGATTATGATGGAGCTATTCTTGATGTTATGATGCCACAAATGGATGGAGTAACTGTAGTAAAAAAACTTAGAGAAAATAAAAAAAACACGCCAGTATTATTACTTACGGCTAAGTCAGAAATCGAAGATAAAGTATATGGATTAGATAGTGGTGCAGATGACTATTTAACAAAACCATTTGTTACAAGAGAATTGTTAGCAAGGGTACGTTCTATGACGAGAAGACAGGCTACATTTACTAGTAACGTACTAGAATTAGGTAATGTTAGTTTAAGTAAATATACATTTGAATTATCTACAGAAAAAGATAAAGTAAGATTATCAAACAAAGAATATCAAATGATGGAAATGCTTATGAGGAATCCTGGGAATGTTATTCAAACTGAACAATTTTTAGAAAGAATCTGGGGTTATGACAGTGATTCTGAAATTAATGTTGTATGGGTTAATATTTCTTATTTAAGAAAAAAACTAAAAGCATTAGATGCTAATATCCACATTAAAGCAACAAGAAATGTAGGATATACATTGGAGATGCTAGATGTTTAAGAGTCTTAGGAAAAAATTCGTAGCCACTGCTGTTGGAAGTGTCGCGGTAGTAATCGCGATACTTGCAATAGCATTAAACTTCATTAACTTTAATAAACTAGAAGAAAGAATAGATACAACTTTATTAGATGCTTCTAGATCACAAGCATTGATAAAAATCTTTGCAGAAGATGGTGATGATTTGGTAATTACTAAAAATTCATCAAGCGCCACAGAATATAATGGTTTTTCAATCGCAAAAGTCGATAATAATGGTAGAATAATTAAAACATACCGAGATGATAGTTTAATAGCAGACCAAGATGCTTTGCAAAGCAAAGTGATTGAAGCACTAGGAAAAGGAAAATCTAGCGGATTTATAGGTAGTTATAGATTTTTAAAAGTAGAAACAGATGTGGGGAATTTAATATTGTTTTTAAATTGCCAACGTGAACTTGATTCTTATGAATCATTTGTCAAAAATAGTGTTTTAATTTCAATAGGAGTAATACTATCAGTACTTGTTTTAATTATTCTAGTATCAAAAAGGGTAATAGCACCAATACAGGAGACATATTTAAAACAAAAACAATTCATAACAGGAGCTAGTCATGAGTTAAAAACGCCATTAGCAATTATCAGTTCTAATGCTGATGTATTAGAGATGATGAATGGTGATTCAAAATGGACTACAAATATTCATAATCAGGTTGATCGATTAACTAGCTTGGTAAATAGTTTGGTTGTATTTAGTCGAATGGAAGAAAAAGATACTGTAGAACGAATTAATTTTGACTTAACTGAAACTTTGAAGTCGAGAATTGAGGACTTTGATGAGTTAGCTAACTTCCAGAAGAAATATATTGTGACAGATATTGATGAAAACTTGAATTATTATGGAGAAAAAGAATCTATAATTCAACTAATGGATATACTGTTAGAAAACGCAATAAAATATGCACCAGCAGATAGTAATATTTGGGTAAAACTTAATAAAAATAGAAAATATGCTACTTTGAAAGTTTCTAATAAGGCTAATGTAGTGAAAGGTGATTTAAGTAAAGTTTTTGATCGTTTCTATAGATTGGATGAATCTAGAAATAGTGCGATAAAAGGTTATGGTATTGGATTATCCATGGCACAGCTTATAGCAGAAAAACACAAAGAAACAATCCAAGCATATGCACCAGAAGATGGAATCTTCAAGATTGAAATGCGATTTACACTAGTTGATAGATAATAAATTAATGTTAATCCTCTAAACCGTTTTGGTTTGGAGGATTATTTTTATAGTGAAGTAAAATGTAACTATATGAAGAAGAATTATAGAAAAAGTTGTAATTACAAAAATATAATACTATAATATACAAAAAATAAGATTATATTAAAGTTAAATAAGATTGAAAGGTCCTTAGAGCTATAGATGGACATAAAGGAGAAAAAACTATGTTTGATGTATTTTTTGATTTTCTAATTGGGGTAGTTGATGATGCGAAAAAATCACTAAAGAAGTTAAATAAAATTCAGAGAATTATAGCAGTTACTTTTTACTGTGTCGAGGTAATAACCCTTTTAATTATCGCTATGTTAACGATTGATGACTATCAAATTACAAGGGAGACATTATATTTATTTGGTTTATTCATTTTTGTAGGGTTATGCCATATATTATTTAATAAAAAATATCTAAATAATAGTAAAGTGAAAGATTAAAAAGAGGATAATTAATATCTCTAATTAGCAAACTGTAAAGATTGTTATTTTGGTATAAAATTTGAAAATTAGTTTAATTTTCACTATAATATGATAACGTTTTATGCTATAATTAATAAAAAGGGATATCCTTTGATTTTATAGAAGGAGGGTTTTATTATGAAACCATTTAAAAGAACAGTGGAGAAAGTATTAGCGTGGATTGCTAATATTATATTAATAGTAATTACAGGATTTTTATCTTATGGCTCATTCTTTAAGGTCTCTGTTTTAAAAGATAACCAAGAATTTTTAAATCTTTTTAAAGAAGAACTTGCTAAAAATCCTAATGGGGTTAATTTATCAGCTGAACAACTTCTTGATTATACTATTCAAGGGCTTAAGATGTATTCAGTTCTATTAATTGTATTAGTTGTAGTAGCATTATTAGCATCATTCTTAATGAAAAAACGTATTTTATCAGGGATACTTTTCTTATTATTAGCAATAGTAGTAGCTGTTGGAACAGTAGGGGTATTAATACCTGTATATTTATTATATTTCATCGTAGCAATTATGCTATTTGTTAGAAAAGAAAACCCTGCGGAATATCAAGAAACAGTTAATTATTTGTAAGGATAAAATTAAGGAGAATTGCTATGGTTGGTAATATTTTAGTTTTTTGTCAATTGTTTATAGTTTTATATAGTTTTTATATAAACTTTAAAAATTCGGAGTATATGAAACAATCTAATTGGCATAATAGTATAATTTGTTATGTATTTCTAGGTATGATTAGCAATAATACCGATAATGTCTCTACTAAAGCAATTCTTACATTAGTAATGTTTTTAATATTAATAAGCGACTTTAATACGATAAGAATATTAAGAAATAATAATACAGAAATAGTTGCAGAAAAAATATAACTATCTATTCTGATTAAACGTATAGAAACAGTATAAAAAAGTAAATACTTTAGAGTAATTTTAAAATTATGATTTTCTTAGAGTCATGATTTTAAGATTACTCTTTTTTATTATCTTAAGGAATACTTAATATATGAAATTTTTTATGTGAAATTTAGTTAATCAAATTTTAATTAATCACGATATTGTGGTATAATTTATAAAGATAAAAAATGAAGGACGTACTATGAAAAAATATAATTATAATGAAAGATTAATAGAAAAATTAAATATTACTTCTTTTATAGAAAAATATAATTTTGATAATGAATTATATAATACAGCAATTTTTTGTGCGCTTAGTTCTATTGATAGTCATAGATTAGAAGATGATAGTATTGAATCAAAATCACTTTTACTTGGGGACTATTTTAGTTTTGAGTATTATAGTTTGTTGGTAGGTAGTTTAGATAAGTTGACTATCTTAACAGAAACTATGCAGACAGGATACTTACAACTAATTGCTAAAGATATTAGTGAGAATGAATTTTCTCTAAGTGTTATAAAGACTTGGTTTGACTTTTATAATGTTGAATTTCAAGAGTCTGATATTAAAATGGTAACCTTTGTTTAAGTTAATGGAGAATAGAATGTTAAAACAGTATGATACGTTAGTACACGAGGTATTAGAAGATATTTTTGAAATTACTAGAAGTAATGATGAACAATTAGATGAGATTGTAAAAAAGTATTTTCTAAATGGAGGTAAAAGGGTTAGAGTACTCCTTTTACTTATGTGTGCTAAATTAGGAAATTTTGAACTTAATAAAAAAGACATTATTAGAATGGCTAGTATAGTTGAAATCATTCATACTGCTAGCTTAATTCATGATGATATTATTGATAATGCTGATACTAGACGAGGCAGTGTTACGATGAATAAAAAATATAGTAATGAGTTTGCTCTTCGCGTAGGGGATTATTTATTTTCTGTAGTTTTAAAAGAAGTTGCTAAGTTTGATAATGAAAAAATACATTTATATTTAGCACAAACGCTTAAAGAACTATGTATAGGTGAGCTTATTCAAGCGGATGGTCTGTACGATATTAAAACTAGAAGATTAGATTATCTTAAAAAAATTAAGAGAAAGACTGCAATATTAATTGCTTTTGCTTGTGTAGCAGGGAGTATAGTCGCAGATGCTTCTAATGAAGATATAAGAAGTACTTTTTCATATGGCTATTATTTGGGGATGAGTTATCAGATAATTGATGACTATCTTGATTTCGCAGGAGGAGCACAAAATCTTGGAAAAGAAGTCGGACAGGACTTAATGAACGGTAATATTACATTACCAGCTTTATTAGCTAAGGAAGAAAAACCAGAGCTATTTTATAATTTTACAAAAAACACAAGTAGTGAAGAAAAAGATAAAATAATAGATTATATAAGAAATAATGATAAAGTTTTATCAGAAACATTAACTGTAAGTAGAGGGTATTTAGAAAAAGCTCAGAAGAGTATCGATAATATTGATTCTACTGTAAAAACTGAATTGACTTTTATTATGAATAAGTTAGCAAGGAGAGAAAATTAGATGGATATACAACAATTTTTAGAGGAATTAAAAGATATAGATTTCTCAGCATTAGATAGAGAGCAACAAGAGGAATTTCGTACAATACTTTTAGATAATGGATTATTTGATGAGTGTTTAGAATTATCTAGAATTATTTATGAACAAAATAGAGAAGATGATACTGCAATTGAAGGATATGTTCACAATCTTTTATACCTAGATAAGAAGGATGATGCTTTAGTAGTATTATACAATTCACCAAAAACACCTTCGATTTTATATCAAGAAGGATTGATATATTTAGAAGATGAATTATATGAAATAGCCGAAGATAAGTTCTTAGCAGCTAGAGCAGGAACGGATTTTGATGAGGCTATCCGTGCAATAGATAAAGAGTTAGTAGGGATTTATTTATCAACAGGAAGAGAAGACAAAGCAAGAAACTTAAGCGAGAGAATTTTCTATGAAGAACCATCTTTAGAGAATTTCCAAACAGCATTTGATAACTTATATGCTTTAGGACTATTTGAAGAGGCTATTGATTTTTATAATGAAAATGGAAGAGGGTATGAGGATGCTGGAATTCTGTTCTCATTAGCATTCGCATATAATCAAGTTCAGAATTTAGAAAAATCAAAAATGCACTTATTAAAAACAATCGCAATCGATCCGGATTTCACTGAAGCATACTTACATTTAGGACATATGTCAAAAGGTGACGAAGCCAAGAGATATCTAGAAAAATATATTGAGTTACAAGGAATGGCTATTAGTGCTTACCTGCACCTGATTTCATTATATAAAGATGATCAACAATATGATAATATCCGTACTTTAATGCAAGAAGTATTAACAGCACAGGGTATCTCAGAAGAAACATTATTTATTGCTATAAATGCACTTAAATCATTATATGAGTATGAAAAAATCTATGATTTATATAATGGAAACTCATTAATAAAAGATGATCCAATTCTTTTAGGTGCAGCTTTAAATGCTCTATCAGAAGAGGAAGATTATATTGACTTTGTTGAAGAAGAAGTCGTTACATATTTCGATGCTCTACACGACGATCCAACATATGTGGAAACTCTAAGAAATGTCTACGATTTAACTGGAAGTTCTAGAGTTCTTGAGATAATAAATCATTTCGAACATCACCATGGACCACATGGATATCATTAATATAATGAAAAATACATTAAGAATAGGAGGTGCTAGTTATGGATTATAGTTTTAAAGATATTTACTCGCGAGCAAAGTCGGTAGTTGAAACAGATAGTTATGTAATTTATCAAACATTAAAATCAAAATTGTATTTTAGTGGAAACTATCTATTAATGAAAAAAGAACCTACTACTGTAGATGAGCTTGAATACTATATTTCCGCTTGTAGAAATTTCTTTAGAGATAAGGGTGTTAATTTTATTCATTTAGCAGCAATGGAAAATGTTACTTTATCGAGAAAACTAAAGAGATATTTAAAAAAGGAAAGTTTTAGTGAGATCAACCTAAATTTATATTATTTAAACACTAGAAATTATGTTGAACAAGAGTCGAGTGATTTTGTAGTTGAATTTTTACAAAAAGTTGATTTAAATAGATATTTAAAATTTCAATATAAAATAGATATAGAAGCTAGTAATGAAGAATGGGCTGAGCATAATCAGACTTTACTTTATGAAAATATTAGATCTGAAAGTATTAAACAGCTTGTAGCTAAAGATGGCGAAAAGATTGTTGGATCAGCTAATATTATTGTGAAAAATAATTTCTTTGAAATCGATAATCTATATGTAGCACCAGAATATAGAAATCGTGGGATTGCTAAGCACATTATTAACTTTGCAATAAACAATGAAAGAAAAGACAATGTTATTTTGGTAGTTGATGCCAATGATACTCCAAAATATATGTACGAAAATATGGGATTTTCAAAAATATCTGAGCAAGATTTTTATTTGAAAACCAATGTGTAAAGTTATAGAAGAGTAATTCAACAAACTTTGGATTACTCTTTTAAAAATTGAATTAGGTCTTTAACAAAAATGCAGATAGTGCTAGGACTTTAAAGTTTTTAATTTTAAATAGAAATGTAAATTTTATTTTTAAGAACATTTTCGTGAAATTATTGTTAAAACAATTGTTATGTAGTAAACTAGTATAAGAATATTATAGATAAAGGATGTGAGTAAAGTAGTGAAGAGAACTTGGAAGCGAATTTTAAAGTTTATAATTGAATCAACAGCAGTGGTTTTAATTATTTACGGTGTATTTTCAGCAGGTGCATATATTAAGGCTAAAAAAGATGCTATTAAACAGCAGGAAATTGCTCAACAAGAAGCTCAGAAGGAAGAAAATAAACAAGAAGAACCAGTGGTTGAGAATAAAAAGCTTAGTGAAATAGAATTGAATGAAGCTATGGAGAATCTAATAGAACAGTATAAAGGGAATAATGAAATAGGTATTGTTTATAAAAACTTTTCTACAGGATATCGTTATGCTCAGGAGGATAAGCATTACTTTACAGCAGCTAGTACGATAAAAGTAATATATGCTATGAAGATATATGATCGTATTAGAAATGGTGAGATTTCCAAAGATGCTGATATAGCTTATAATGAAAAATTCTTTGAAGATGGTAATGGTCAAATAACTAATAGTCAAAAGCAAGATAGTTATAAATTAGACTATGTACTGCAAAATATGATTCAATATTCTGATAATACTGCTACAAATATGCTGATGGGTAATAGCGCAACAGCAGCTGATGTGGTAGTAAAATATCTAGCTGGGCTTGGTGTAAAATTACCTCTAGAAGAAGCTCAAAAAAATAAAATTACGCCAGCTATGATGGAGTTGGTTTGGACGAAGTTATATAAAGAACGAGATAAATATCCTGAATTATTAAAATATCTTGAGGATTCTGAAGATGGAGAATGGATTAAAGATGGTATACCAAATAAAAAAATAGCAAGTAAGTATGGTGCGATAGATACAAACTATCACGATACGGCAATAGTTTTTGGTGATAAGGATTATATGTTATTAATATACACTAATAATCTAAGTAAATCGGGACAAAGTATAAAAAATATAGCTAAGAAAATTGATGAAATCACAAATAATAATATGTAAAAAACATATGATGTGAAAATTAATTGTTAATATATGAAAGAATGATAGCGTAGTGGTTAAATAACTACTATGCTATTATTTTATTTTAAATATAAGAAATAGATGTATAAATTGAAGTGAAGTAATATGATTTTCAATGTAATTTACCCTTATTTCTTTATTATTTTCAATTTTCATGCTATAATTAACAGGTTATATAAATAAGACAGTATATAAAATTGAATAAATTAAGGAGAAACAAATGACAACATTTGAAGAATTAGGGGTTAGTCAGGAAACTATTCAATCACTAACCAATATGAATTTTATATCTCCAACTGGTATTCAAACAGAAACAATTCCATATGTATTATCTGGAGTTGACATATTGGCACAAGCACAAACAGGATCAGGAAAAACAGGTGCTTTTGGAATACCGTTAGTAGATACAGTAAGGCGCAATGATCAATTACAATCATTAATTCTTGCCCCAACAAGAGAATTAGCTCAACAAGTAGGAGAACAACTTCGACTTATGTCAAGAGCAAAAGGATTAAAAGTTAGCATCGTATTTGGTGGAACAAGTATTGAAAGACAAATTCAAGATTTGAAAAAACGCCCACAAATTATAGTAGGAACGCCAGGTCGTGTAATCGATCATATTAATAGAAGAACGATAAAATTAGAAACATTAACACATTTAGTATTAGATGAAGCAGACGAAATGCTAAATATGGGATTCATCGAAGATGTCAGATTTATTTTATCGAAGATAACTTCAAGACATCAAACACTATTATTCTCAGCAACTATGCCGAAAACAATAATGGAACTGTCTAAAGAATTTATGAAAGACTATAAACTTATTAAAACAATGAGTGATGAAGACCTTAAACCAGATATTACAGAATATGCTACAATCGCTAGAGAAAATGAAAAATTAGAAACTTTAGTTGGATTTTTAGATGTTCAAAATCCAAACTTAGCTATTGTATTTGGAAGAACTAAACGTCGTGTGGACGAATTAGCTAGTGCATTAATTGCTAAAGGATATTTAGCAGAAGGACTACACGGAGATATTACTCAATCCAAACGTTTAGAAATTTTACGTAAATTTAAAAATAACTCATTACAAATTCTTGTTGCTACAGATGTAGCAGCGCGAGGTATTGATATTAGTGATGTTACTCATGTCTATAACTTTGATATTCCTCAAGATGTAGAAAGTTATACTCACAGAATTGGTAGAACAGGTAGAGCAGGTAAATCGGGAGTTGCAATAACATTTTTAAACCCAGTAGAAATGCCATACTTAAAAGACATTGAAAATTCTCGTAGAGAGAGAATGAAAATGTTACGTCCATATTCACAAGATGAAGTGAAAAAATCACGTCATAATAGATTATTTGATGAAGTCATTTCGGAAATGAATAAAAACCATGTAGAGTTTAATAGTTTAGCAAACAAACTGCTAGCTGAAACTAATGCAGAGAAAGTTATTACTATATTATTAAGTAAATTAATAAA
>CAUUCZ010000040.1:0-10662 GCA_963543895.1 uncultured Gemella sp.
TGATGTTTAATTCTTTTAAGATATCTTCAACTTTTTTGTAAGTAGTTTTTCTTACCGTAGTTGTATCTCCATCAACGATTGTTATTTCGTGAGCTTTATAAATGCTGATAGTTTCCCCACCATTTACTTTTGTATCTAATCCTGGTTCAACTCTATCGTCTGCACCAAAAGGAATATCATTAGCGATAAGAACTTCTCTTACTGTTCCTTTTTTAGTTTTTAGCTCAATTTTGTTAGTATTATCTAGATTTACGGCAAAAACATTGTGTCCTGTGTATTCTTCCGCTACTACGAAAGCTCCTGATAATAATAATCCCGATGTTGCCGCTGCGGCTATAATTCTACCTAATTTCATGTATTAATCAATCTCCTTTTTATCTTCTAATCCGAACAACGTACATGCATTATTGAATGTTTGTTTTGTTAGTTGTTCATACGACATTTCTTTAAGGTCTGCAATTTCTTGTGCTACATAATGCACATATGCAGGTTCGTTTCTTTTTCCTCTATATGGTGTTGGTGTTAAGTACGGACAGTCCGTTTCAATTAACAACTTATCTAATGGACAAGCTTTTGCTACTTCTTTAGGTGTCTTTGCATTTTTAAATGTTACTGGTCCACCTAATGAGATATAGAAGTTCTCTTTTAGCATTATATTCATGCTTTCTACAGAACCAGAAAAGCTGTGCATTATTCCACCAATTTCTCTAGCTTTTTCTTCTTGAAGTATTTGTATTGTATCTGCCATAGCATCACGCGTGTGAATTACTATTGGTTTATTTACTTCTTTCGCTAGTTGAATTTGTCTTCTAAATACTTCTTTTTGAATATCCTTTGGACTTTTATCCCAGTGATAATCTAGACCAATCTCACCGATGGCTACTACTTTATCATTAGTTAAAGCAATTTTTTTTATCATTTCATATTTTTCTTCTGTAAAGTCAATTGCTTCTACTGGGTGCCAACCTACTGTTAAATATAAAAAGTCATATTTAGCTGTGATTTCCAGTGCTTTTTCTATACTTTTATCATCGAAACCAACTATGTTTATTAATTTTACTCCCGCTTCTTTCGCACGAGCAATAGTTTCTTCTAAGTCTTCTAAATAAGCATCATCATTTAGATGCGCATGTGTATCAAATAACATACCACGCCTCCTTATGCTAATAATTATATCAAAACAACGTTTCATTAGAATATCTAAACTATTTCAATTATGTTACAATACATTTTCAATTAACAGAAATATTGTTACTTTATGCGTTTTCAACAATATCTAGGGAGAATTATTATCTTTTTTCAATAATTATTTCTAAATATTTAAGGAGCTGACAAAAAAGATGTCTTAGAGCATTTAAACACTCTAAGACATCTCTATAAAATGAGTTTATTATATTTAATTTAGTTCTCCATGGTACCAAACACGTACTTTACCATTCCCTATTGAATAAATATCACTGAAGTATAATGTACCTGAAGCCCAACCACGCCCATCATAAAATTGACTATAATTTACACTTGTTGGATATGCTGAACCTACAGGATAGTCATAGGGAATACTTTTAGAAATCTTCTCTGCAGTATTTTCTGAATTATTCACAATTGGACTTTTATCTACTCCAACTGCATTATTTTCTTGATATGTTGTATTTTCTTCATTCACATTAGTATTTCCACCTGATGAAGAATAGACTGTACCAACTCCTAAGCTTCCTGGAAGCAGTACTAATAATAAACTCATTGCTCCTATTTTTATATTTTTTTTCATAAGTATGCACCTCCCCAACTAGTTTTTTCACTACTATTATACTCTTTTTTTAAAACGATGTAAACCTTTTCATAATGATTTTTATAAAAAATGACTTTAAATATAAATCTGCCCTAAATTTCAGAAAAGCACATCATTATCTAAAGTCATTATACTTATATTATTCAGCTTTGAAGTCTACTACTTGAGCTCCGATAAGTTGCTCTAAAACTTCTGGTTTCACTTCTACTTGGTGACCTACTTTACCTGCAGAGATAATAATCGTTTCAACTTCACGACATTTTTCATCTACAAAAGTCGGAAATAGTTTTTTCATTGCAAATGGTGAACATCCACCTTTTACATATCCTGTAATTTTTGTCAGGTCTTTAAGTGGTAACATTGATAAACTTTTCACACCTGCTGCTTTGGCAAGTTTCTTAAAGTTTATACTATCTTCACTCATAAGTACTCCTACAATGTAGTTACCTTTGCCATCTGTAGTCATAATTGTTTTAAACACTTGGTTGTGATCTCGCCCGATAATATCAGCTACTCCTACACCAGTCTTCGCAGCATCACTTTCTGCATCAAATTCAAAATGATTATATTCTACACCATTTTCATCTAAAAATCGCATAGCATTTGTTTTTAATTCTTTTTTCTTAGCCATAATAGCTCCTCTTTTCCATATTATGTAATAATATTATTATTTTACTCCAAAGTTTTCCTACTGTCAAAATCTGTTTCAAATTATTTGAAAAATTACCAATCTCAAGGGCTAGATCTTCTATATCTTTGAGATTGGTATTTAAATTACTATTTTAATACAAAGTGTCCTTCTTCAACTTCTTCAAATTTCTCAGTACCAGTTATTACTATTTCCTCTGCACTAACTTCGAATTCTTCGAACATCTTTCTTGCTCTTACCGGATCAATAATCGGCATAGAACTTAGAAGACGTTTTGTATAAACGTGCTGCGGATTTTTCATAATCTGTGCTGTTGTTCCTAATTCTACTAGATTACCTCTATACATTACAGCTATTCTATCTGCGATATACTCTACTACACCTAAATTATGTGAGATGAATAAATATGTTAGAGAGAATTTTTCTTGTAAATCTTTTAATAAATTAATTACCTGTGCTTGTGTTGAAGCATCTAAGGCAGAAGTTGGTTCATCACATAAAATGAAATCTGGTTTTGTTACAACTGCTCGAGCAATACCAATACGTTGACGTTGCCCTCCACTAAAAGCATTTGATAACTTTAAAGCATCCTCATTAGAAATTCCAACAAACTCTAAAATTTCTAACGCTTTTTTCTTCGCTGTTTCTTTATCCTCTTTGTGTAAAGCCTCCATGACTATATCTAAAGCACTCATTCGTGGATTTAATGATGAATATGGATCTTGGAAAATAATTTGCATCTTACTATATACTTCTGCAAGTTCTTTTTTTGACATTTTTGTTAAAGACTTTTCATTACCTTCTACAAAAACTTCCCCTGATATGAATGGATCAATATTTAAAATGCCCTTACCTAGGGTAGTCTTTCCACTTCCAGATTCACCTACTACAGCTAGCGTCTCAGCTTTATAAATATCTAAACTAATATCATTAACAGCTATAGTTTCTTTGATTTCTTTGCCCATTCCTTTAGACTTATAAACTTTTCGTACATTTTTTAGTTTTAAATACTCTTTACTCATTACTCCACCTCTTTCAGATACTCATGAGTATCGCTAAGTTTTTGCCAAGTATAGTGTTTGTTATCTTCTTTATAATCAACAGTCAGAAGTTCTTTATTAGTATTTTCTAATCTTGCCGCTGCAAGAAGTTGTTTTGTATATGGGTGTTGTGCATTACTGAAGATTTCTTCAACATTTCCTTTTTCGACAACTCTACCTCTATACATAATATACACATAGTCACACATTCCAGCTATTACACCGAAGTCATGGCTAACTAATGCTACACTAAGTTCTGTTTCTTTTTGTAATTTTTTAATAAGAGATAGAATCTGTGCTTGAACCGTAACATCTAAAGCTGTTGTTGGTTCATCTGCTACTAATAACTTAGGATTAGCAAGTAATGCCATGGCTATTAATATTCTTTGACGCATACCACCAGATAATTCATGCGGATATTGCTCCATTCTAAGAGGTGCATTAAAAATTCCTACTTTTTCTAGTTGCTCTATTGCTAATTTTTTCGCTTCTTCTTTAGACTTATTTTGAAATCTTTCTATTACTTCTATTAAGTGAAAACCAATCGTTCTAACTGGATCTAGTGAGGTCATAGGATTTTGGAAAATCATAGAAATTGGTAACTTTTCACCCTTCTTAACTTCCTTTCCATCAAAGATAAACTTATCATTTTTATCAAAAATATTGTTAGGAAGAATAGACATTATGCTACGCATCAGAATACTTTTTCCACTACCTGATTCTCCAACAACACCAGTGATATGACCTTTTCTAAAATTAATATCGATACCATGTATTAACTGTTTATCTACTTCTTTATTTGGTTTATAATTAACCGTTAGATTTTTTAATTCTACTATGTTTGTCATACTACTGCTCCTCCTTTTGAATATATTTTGTAAATAAGTTACCAATATTATTGAATGAATAAATTGTTAACATTACAAATAATCCAGGAATGATAGCCATATGAGGTGCACGTTGTAAACTTTGTTGTGCATTTTGTAGGAGTGTTCCCCACGAAGTCATAGGCTGTTGAATACCAAGACCTAGGAAACTAAGTGCCGCTTCTGTCATTATTGCATTAGCTATTGAAGCACTTGCTGCTACTACTAAAGTTGGTATTATAGCTGGAATAATATGTTTCTTTAAGATAGAAATAGTTTTTACACCACTAAATCTACTATATACTACATAGTCATATTCTTTTGCTGATAAAGTTTCTGCACGAACTAATCTCGCAAGACGCATCCAAGAAAAACATCCTATTACTATAATTATTGAACCAATTCCTGGTTTTAAAAATACACTTAGTACAATTACTAACACTAACCATGGAATAGATGATAACACATCGACTAAACGCATAAGTAAACTATCAACAACTCCACCAACATAACCTGCGATAAGCCCTACTATCGTTCCGATTGTTACAGAAGTTACCATCGCTAGTAAACCTACTATAAGAGAAATACGACCTCCATAGATTACACGAATGAAGTAATCACGACCTACCTCATCAGTCCCAAATAAATGTTGTAGGCTTGGTGATTGAGATAAATTTGCTACATCGGTAGCAGCTGGATCAATAGGAAGTAAAGGTGCTATTAATGATACAAGCACTAATATCGCTATAAAAATAAGTGAAAAAATATAAATTTTTGAACTTTTAGCTATTTTAATAAATCTTTTCATCTTATTTACCTCCTCTTCTAATTCTAGGGTCTACTATAGAGTACAGTATATCTGAAATTAAGTTACCTACTATTACTAATGTAGCTGACAGTAACATTACCGCCATTATAATAGGATAATCCAATGCTCTCGTTGCTTGTGTAATATATGGTCCAATTCCAGGCCAACTAAATACTGTTTCTGTAATAATCGCTCCGGTTACCAACATCGGTAGTGACATACCCACTTGAGTAATTACCGGTATTAGCACGTTTTTTATTATGTGCCTTGTGAAAATTTGAGTTTTTGTCGCTTGAAAAGCTTGTTGAACTACTACATACTCTTCATTTGTTTGGCTTAAAGCTGAAGACCTTACATAACGTGTAAGTTCTGCGAAGAATACGATTGTTAATGTTAGATAAGGCATAATAAAGTGTGATAAGAAATCCCCAAAATCACCTTCTTTACCAATTGTGTGCATTCCTATTATTGGGAATAAGTTTAATTGGTATCCTAAAACATAGATGAATATCATAGCTATCCAAAATGATGGAGTAGCTATTCCAAGTGACGCTACGGCATCAATAAGTTTATCTTGCCATTTACCTTTATTTGCAGCCGCTAATAATCCTAATACTATTGCAATCACTAGTGCTGTTATATATGCTGGTAATACTAATGATATTGTATTCGGTATTTTCGCTAGAATTTCTTCTCCTACACTATTGTGAGTTACTAATGAATGTCCGAAGTTCCCACTCAATATTTGTCCTAGCCAATCCACATACTGAATTAAGAATGGTTTATTAAGCCCACTTTGCTCACGAAGAATATTAATTTCTTCTTGTGACATATTCGACGTTATCTGTGCATCGATAGCATCGTATGGCGCTAAATGTATTAAAGTAAATACTATAAACGATATTACTAAAAGTAATGGTACTGCTTGTAATATACGTTTCAAAATATATCGAATCATACGATCTCCTTTAAATTTTAATTACTATATTTTTATAAAATTAATTTATAATTTATCACAAATTTCTTCGTTATAAATTATAAATTAAGTTTCCCTTAAAACTAACAAAGCGAGGGAGATACTATAAAATCTTATTATAAATAGGATTTTATCGTACTCCCCCTCACACTATATTTTATTTTCCACTACTATTACTATTTAAGAGTAATTTTTGATAAATCATCAAATGTGTAGATTGGTACTAATTTAGCATCATTAACATTTCCAACACGTTTGTTAACCGCTAAGATTTTTTGGTTATCTACGATTGGGTATAGGTATGCTTGGTTAGCAATTTCTTGTTGAAGGTTTTTGTACACTTCTTTACGTTTAGCTTCATCTAATTCAGCTGCACCTTGTTTGAATAATCCATCAATTTTTTCACTTCTGAATTGGAAGTAATTTGAAGTACCATTTGATCCAAATAGCTTAGAGTATAAATCAGGATCGTTACCCATGATATATCCACCTAAGAATAGATTGTAAGCTTTAGAACCAGGTTTTCTTAACTCTGTAAAGATAGCTGTTTCATCTCCACCACGAAGCTCAACATTAATTCCTACTGCTTGTAATTGTTGTTGGATGAATGTTGCTTGAATAGTATTTGCAGCATCGTTACTTGCATACCCTAGGTTAAGTTTCAAGTTAGAAACTCCCGCTTCTTTTAATAGTGATTTTGCTTTTTCAACATTTTGAGTATATTTCTCTACATCATCAGTATGGAATGGATTTTTCGGTGGTAAGAATGAATAAGGGTTTTGGTAGTATTTGCTATCTAAGTAAGCCGCTTTATTCATGTCTTCTTTGTTTAATGCGTATAAAATAGCTTGTCTAACTTTAACATCTTTTAATTCATCTGTGTTTGTGTTTAGTCCTAAGTATCCGATACGGTTTTCACTGTAAGGATAAGTATCGATGTTTTTAGAATCTAAATCTTTAATTGCAGCAGGTAATACATATGCTGCATCTACCTCACCTTTTTGTAACGCTACTTTTGTAGTATCAGCACTTTTAATAATACGTAGTACTACATTTTTAACTTTTGGCTTACCATTGTAATAATTTTCATTCGCTTCAAATTTAATGTATTCTCCACGTTTGTTTTCTACTAATTTGTATGGCCCAGTTCCTACTGGTGTTTCTTTTAATTCTTTAACTGAGAAGTCAGATACATTTCCATAAACATGTTTTGGAATAATGTAAGTTTCATTTGCAATGTTATTTGCTGCAGCCGCACTTGGTTCTGGGAATTTAAATACTACAGTGTAGTCATCTATTTTCTCAATAGTTATTGGTTTATCACCAATCCATAAGTTTTTGAAGTTCCCATTTTCTTTTTTAGCTTTTGTTTGATAAGTGAAGACTACATCATCAGCTGTGAATTTTTGTCCATCAGACCATTTTACGTCTTTTCTTAAGTTAACTTTCAAACTAAGACCATCTTTTGCAAGTTCAGTAGATTCTGCTAATGCGTATTCTTTTGAACCATCTCCATTAACTTTAATTAACGGTGAGTAAATAATATTAGTCATTGTTAATCCCCAACGGTCACTTACCTTGATTGGGTTAGTTGATGATGGATCATCACTAATAGCATACGTGAAAGTATCTTTATCTTGAGAAGTGGTAATTGTGTTTTGCGTTTTTGAACTACATGCTGTTACAACACTCATTACTAACGCTAGTGCTCCTATAAACAATTTGTTCTTTTTCATTCTTTTTTCCTCCTTGATTTTAAGTCCTATTTTTCTAACTACAAATTATTTTGGTTTCCCCTATTTAATAATGGTTAAATACATTTGTCTATTCGACAGCGAGAGACTTACATTGCTACTCATGTATTGATTAAATAGACTATATTTCATAATAAGAATAATAAAACCAGATATTATTTAACATTGAACGAATGAAATCAATGCTAGTTTAGTTTACTGTATTATATATAATAATGTCAATTTATGTGCTTACTTTTATCACTTACTTTAATTATATAATTCTTTTTATTTAGTGTACCTGAAAAAATACTAAAGTATTATTATTTTTCTGTACCCCAAACTTCTTCTACGATTTCTTTAATTAGGGCAATTTTTTTCCATTGATCTTCTTCAGTAATCACATTTCCTTCTTCTGTAGAAGCAAAACCACATTGTGTACTTAAGTAAATATTTTCTAATGGTACATACTCGCTTGCTTCTTTAATTCTTGCGATTACTTCTTCTTTGTCTTCTAAATCTGCAAATTTAGATGTAATTAATCCTAAAATAACTTTTTTATCTTTTCCAACTTTTGCTAGTGGCTTGAAATCTCCTGCACGGTCTGTATCGTATTCTAAGTAATATGCATTTACGTTTTCTCCAGCAAGTAACTCATCTTCAACGTTTTGGTATCCACCTTGAGAAATCCACTTAGAAGCGAAGTTACCACGACAAACGTGTGTATTGATTGCTAAATCTCCTGGTTTCCCTTCTATCGTTTCATTGTTAAGAGCTAAACAACGTGCTGCATATTCTCTACGAACTTCTTCTAATGGACGTGCGTCGCGGAAACGATTCGCGAATCCATCATCAGCTAGTGCTCCCCATGTACAATCGTCAAATTGTAATACGCGTAGTCCTTCGTTGTAAAGGTCTGCAATTACTTGTTTATAGGCTGCTACAATCGCATCTTTTAATTCTTCGAATGTTGGGTAGAATTTTTCATATCCTTTAATGTGATCTTCTGTACGAATTAACTCGAAGTATAATTGTGATGGTGATGGAATTGTTAATTTTACAGTTACATCTTTTTTATCAGCTACTAATTCTCTTAAGAATTTGTAATGTGCTACAAATGGGTGATTTTCTCCACTGATTTTCCCTGATACTTTTGCAGTATCTGGTTTAGTTTCAATACCTTTGAATGGGTAACCTTTTTCACCTTGAACGTGTTCTATACCGTTAAGTCCCCAGAAAAAGTCTAAGTGCCAGTATGCACGACGAAACTCTCCATCTGTTACTCCTTTTAGTCCGTTTGCTATTTGTTTTTCAACTAATTCTGCAATTACTTTATCTTCTACTTTAGTTAATTCTTCTTGTGATAATTCTCCTTTTGAGAATTTTTCACGAGCTTCTACTAACTCCTTAGGTCTTAAAAATGATCCCACGTGATCTACTCTATATGCTGCTCTTTCTACTACTTTATTTTGACAACCTTGACACATAATATTTTTTTCCTTTTTATTTTCTCTTTTAACTTTACTCTTCTGACTTTATTATTTTGACTTTATTATAAATTACTAATTAATTTTGACCCCAAACTTCTTCTACGATTTCTTTAATTAGGGCTATTTTTTTCCATTGATCTTCTTCTGTTAAAATATTTCCCTCTTCTGTAGAAGCAAATCCACATTGTGTACTTAGGTAAATATTTTCTAATGGTACATATTCACTAGCTTCTTTAATTCTTGCGATTACTTCTTCTTTATTTTCTAACTCTCCAGACTTTGAAGTAAGTAATCCTAAAACAACTTTTTTATCTTTTCCAACTTTTGCTAGTGGCTTGAAATCTCCTGCACGATCTGTATCGTATTCTAAGTAATATGCATTTACATTTTCTTCTCCAAATAATGTATCTGCTACACTATCATATCCTCCTGAACTAGCCCATGTTGAGTGATAGTTTCCGCGGCAAACATGTGTGTTCACCACTAAATCTTCTGGAAGGTCTGTTAAGATTCCATTATTTAAAGCTATGAAGTCTTGAATAAATGCTTCACGAATACCTTCTGGATTTAGTCCACTTCCTTCAGCGATTAACTTAATTAATCTATCATCAACAATCGCTCCCCATGTACAATCATCAAGTTGAATAACACGGCATCCTGCTTCATAGTGTTCTTTTATAACTTGTTTATAAGCTTTTATAATATCAGCAAATAACTCTTCTTTATTCTCATAAACACTATAAGTTTGAGCAATATGTTCTTCATCACGAATCAACTCGAAGTAGAACTGAGCTGGTGCTGGGATAGTTTGTTTAACTTCGGCTCTATCTCCTACTAAATCTCTTAAGAATTTGTAATGTGCTACAAATGGATGTCCCTCTCCTGTAATCTTAGCTACCACATCCGCCGAATCTGGTTTTGTTGTTTCATCATGGAATTGGTATCCTATTTTCGCTTGAGTGTGTTCTACACCGTTAAGTCCCCAAAAGAAGTCTAGGTGCCAGTATGCACGACGGAACTCCCCATCTGTTACTCCTTTTAATCCATTTGCAATTTGTTTTTCAACTAATTCTGCAATTACTTTATCTTCTACTTTTGTTAATTCTTCTTGTGATAATTCCCCTTTTGAGAATTTCTCACGAGCTTCAACTAACTCCTTTGGTCTTAAAAATGATCCAACGTGATCTACTCTATATGGTGCTTTTCCTACAACTTTATTTTGACATC
The DNA here is from genome assembly GCA_963543895.1 of uncultured Gemella sp. Classification (GTDB taxonomy): domain Bacteria; phylum Bacillota; class Bacilli; order Staphylococcales; family Gemellaceae; genus Gemella. The sequence continues at coordinate 10,579 of CAUUCZ010000040.1, forward strand.
CTTGACACATTTTTTATTTCTCCTTTTTCTTCTTTTCTCTTTTCTAATACATATTTTTTCTCATAAACTAAAACTTTTTTATAA
>CAUUCZ010000041.1:0-10225 GCA_963543895.1 uncultured Gemella sp.
GTTTTATGCAGACACTTGTTGCACATCCAATTTATACCAATGATAGTGTTGAAGAACCTATAGAAGGTTATGATAAAGGTGGATATGTGGCTCTAATTGCGGAAAAATAAAATTAAAAAAAATTAAGTATTTTTTTATAGTTTAGTCAATATACTATTTATTTCAAAATAAATACGAATAACATATGTTTCAGAAACTAGAGTTTTAAGGTCAAAAGGACGAAGAAACCCTTAGTTTTGAAATAGTATAATATATGGTCCGTCGAAAGATGGACCTTTCTCAATTTTAGGAATAATTGTTAGTTTTAAATCATTATAATATATTTCTGATCTATGGATTGAGTTTTTCTTAAAAAATTTTCAAAATTTTTCAACTTTAATTTCATTTTAATTATAGTATAAAGTTCATATAAGGTTTAAGATATATAATATAAATATAACAAAACTTAATAATATTTTTTTTCATAATATATGGGACTGATTATTTTATCAGTCCCTTTCTCCGTTATTAGGGATTTTTTTCATCGGTTAGTCGTAATTTTATCAAATCCAAAGGATGAAGATAAAATGTACGAATAACACATGCTTCAGAAACTAGAATTTTAAGGACAAAAGGACGAAAAAATTCTTAGTTTCGAATCAGTATAATATATGGTTCATCGAAAGATGGGTTTTTCTCCATTTTAGGGATTATTTTCAAATTTTTTCAATTTTAGTTTCATTTTAGTTATAGTCTAAAGTTCATATAAGGTATATCGTATATAATATAAACATAACAAAACTTAATAATATTTTTTTTCATAATGTATGGCTCATCGAAAGATGGGTCTTTCTCCATTTTAGGGATTATTTTCAAATTTTTTCAATTTTAGTTTCATTTTAGTTATAGTCTAAAGTTCATGTAAGGTAGAAGATATATAATATAAACATAACAAAACTTAATAATATTTTTTTTCATAATATATGGCTCATCGAAAGATGGGCCTTTCTCCATTTTAGGGATGCTCATATTCTGATTCGTATAATATGTGATAAAGATTAAGTTATAACACTTTTTTTATGCGAGTTATATGTGGGTAATTTTTTGTACAGGTAATGTGATATAATAAATTTAAATGGAGGTGGATATTATGAATTTAGAAATTATTTTTGAAGTATTATCAATGATATTCTGTATTTTTTACTTGATAGTTTTTGGAATATCTAGACAGATGATTAAAAAAGAGAAGATACTTTTGACAAAGTTATCAGATGAAGAGATAGAACATTTTAGCACTAAGAAGACTAACATGAAAATATTCTGGATGGTAAATCTAGGGACAGCTATTCTATGTTGTATTTATCTACTTATTTCGATTGTAAATAAAGGACTACTGATAGGAGTCTTTGGAGAAACGCTAAATAAGGTAATAAATTCTATTATTATTGTTATTATATTATTACCATATTTATTGGAGCGTATTAATGTTATTCGTCATCATAATATGATAAAACAAAGGATAGAGGACAAATAGCAGTTCAAATATTTAAATATAAATTTAATAGATTTTTAAGACAATTGGTAAAATATTTACTGATTGTCTATTTTCATGAAAACTAAATTATTGACAATTGTAAACTATAGAGGTAGAATGAACTCATTAGTTTTTTTAAAATTACTAATGAGTTTTTTAATAAGATAATAGTCAAAAGATTTTACTGATTTGGAATTGCTTTTCATTGTTCATAAAAATGAAGAATTCATGAAAAAAAACACCTTTTAAGTTTTAAGATGAAGAGCATGTCCAAAGTATTATTTTTGATAAAAATTGTGGTTTTTGGTAGGGAGTGAAAATAAGTGAATGGTATATTAAAATACTCAAGCATGTTTTCTAGAAAAAAATATGAAAACAACTCATTATATGAGTACTATGCTAGAAAAAATAGTTTACAAGGTAAATCGCTATTAATTTTAACCTGTCTTTATTATACAAAGGATGGGATAACTCAAAATACTATTTGTGAAAAAACATATTCTACGAAACAAGTGGTTAGTGCAGCAATGAAGACTTTTAAGGAAAAAGGATATATTTATTTTGAGGAACAAGAAAAAGATAGGCGAGAAAAAATAGTTAAATTAACAAAAGAAGGTTACTTATATGCATCAAAAATTTTAGATCCTCTAAGAGAGGCTGAAGAGAAAGCAATAGGTCAACTTTCAAGTGAACAACAAAAAATATTTACAGAATATTATACAATCTTTAATGATAATATGAAGAAAAATATTGAAAAACTTGTTTTGAAAGGAGAAATATAAAATGATTAAATACAATGAAGTTTCATTATGCTGTTCCACAAATGGTTTAATACTTGATGGAATAAGTTTTGAAATACAAGAAGGAGAATTTTTTGTTCTTGTAGGACCAAGTGGAAGTGGAAAAACAACAACTTTAAAATTAATAAATAGATTGATAGAACAAACAGATGGGGATATCTATTTTGAGGAAAAGAGATTAAAAGACTATGATTTGAGAGAACTGAGATTAAAAACTGGATATGTTCTTCAACAAATTGCATTATTTCCGAATCTTACGGTTGCAGAGAATATTGCGCTAATTCCGGAAATGAAGAATTTTGATAAAAAGGAAATTAAAGAAAAAACAGAAGATTTACTAAGGAAAGTAGGATTGGATCCGAAGCATTATATGAATCGTCTCCCTAAAGAACTTTCTGGAGGAGAAAAACAACGTGTAGGAATACTACGAGCGATAATTGCTAATCCTAAAATTTTACTGATGGATGAACCATTTTCTGCATTAGATCCTATTAGTAAAGTTCAATTACAGGATTTAATAAAAACTTTGCATAATGAATATAAAATGACAACAGTTTTTGTAACTCACGATATGGATGAAGCGATGAAGCTTGCTGATAGAATTTGTGTCTTAAAAAATGGTAAGGTAGTTCAAATTGCTACACCAGAAGTATTAAAAGAAAATCCTGCGGATGATTTTGTTCGTGAATTTTTTGCAAGGGGGGATAAATAATGAATTTAGTAAATACATTTTTAGAAAGAAAAAGTGATTGGATGACTGGATTATTTGAACATCTACAGATTTCATTATTATCACTTATTATTGCCGTTTTTATTGCAGTTCCATTAGGAATAATTATCTCAGGGAATAAAAAAACAAGCGAATGGTTTTTACAAATTACTGGTATCTTTCAAACGATTCCTTCTCTTGCATTGCTAGGTTTATTTATTCCGTTTACGGGAATTGGTACATTACCAGCAGTCGTAGCATTAGTTATATATGCTATATTTCCAATATTACAAAGTACAATTACTGGATTATCGGAGATTGATTCATCATTAGAAGAAGCTGCAACGGCGTTTGGTATGACAAAACTAGAGAAGTTAAAAAAATACCAACTTGCTTTAGCAATGCCAATCCTAATGGGTGGTGTTAGAACTGCGAGTATTATGATTATTGGTACAGCTACTCTTGCTGCTTTAATTGGAGCAGGAGGATTAGGTTCATTTATTTTACTAGGAATAGATAGAAATAATTCAGCATTAATTTTGATTGGGGCAATTTCATCAGCAATCTTAGCAATTGTATTCGGATTGATAATTAAATTCTTACAAGATAAAAAACCAAAAACAATTTTAGCATCATTACTTGCAGCTGTAGTAGCTTTAACAATAAGCTTTTTCCCAATCGGGAAAATGTCAAACGATAAATTAGTTATCGCTGGGAAAATAGGAGCTGAACCAGAAATATTAATTAATATGTATAAAATACTTATTGAAGACGAAACTAAAATCGATGTTGAGGTTAAACCTAATTTTGGTAAAACAAGTTTCTTATATGAGGCGTTAAAAGGTGGAAGTATTGATATTTATCCAGAATTTACAGGTACAGTTACTACAACATTATTAAAAACACCTCAGACTGTTGCTTCTAATGATCCTGATGAGGTTTATGAGGTTGCTAAAAATAAAATTTTTGAACAAGACAATCTTGTGTACCTAAAACCTACAAAATTCCAAGATACTTATGCTTTAGCCGTAACAGAAGATTTTGCAAATAAAAATAAATTAAATAATATTTCTGATATAAAATTAGTAGAAAATTCTTCAAAAGTTGGATTCTCATTGGAGTTCAATGATAGAGAAGATGGTGGTATAGGACTTAAAAATCTTTATCATTTAAATCTAAATGTTAAAACAATGGAAATAGCGTTAAAATATCAAGCTATTTCAAATGGTGATGTAAATATTATTGATGTATTCTCAACAGATAGTAAAATAATAACTAATAAGCTTAAATTATTAAATGATGATAGACATTTATTCCCACCATATCAAGGAGCACCGTTATTAAGAGCAGAGACGTTGAAAAAACATCCTGAACTTGAAAAAATCTTAAATAAACTTGCTGGAAAAATAACAGAAAAAGAAATGACTGAAATGAACTACAAAGTAGATATTGAAGGTAAACCTGCTTATGATGTAGCAAAAGAATATCTACAAAAAGAAGGATTAATTAAAAAATAACGTAGTATCTTTGTTGAAAATAAAAATTCTCAAGCCTTATGGTTTGGGAATTTTTTCTTTCTAACATTTTCTTTTTTATGTGATTTTTGATAAAATTAAAGTAAAGAGTTTTTTTAGCGAGGAATGTAGAAAGTAGGTGTAAATTTGCAAGTTACAAATATAACAAAGCTAAAAGTTAAGTACAAAATAGATTTAGAAAATGGTAAACATTTTTATGTATCAGAAGATACGATAATTAAGTATGGACTTATAAAAAAAATAGATTTATCAAAAGAGCAATTAAAAGAAATCATAGCTCACGAGAGTATCGAAAGTGCCTATAGTAAAGCAGTACATTATCTACAATTTGGTCTAAGAACAAAGCAGGATATAAGAGAATATCTTCAGAAAAAAGAGATTGCTACTAATGTTATTGACGAAGTAATTGAGAAGTTAATAGAAATTGGATATTTGAATGATAATCACTATGTAGAAGCTGCGGTAACAGATTATTTTAATCTTAATTTAAAAGGTCCTTACTGGATACAAAGAAAATTATTAGAAAAAGGCTTAGATAAAGACGTTATAGAAGAAAATATCGCTAAGATTTGTACAGAAGAAGCAATGATAGAAATGCTTTATAAAATTATTGAACGCGAGTATAAAGTAAGAAGAGAAACGAAAAATAAAAAAGTTCAAAAAATAACACAAAAACTTTATACAAATGGCTTTACATCTGATATAATAAGAAAGGTGTTTGACATATTTTTCGAAGACTATGAGGATGAAAATGAAGATGATATATTAGATGAGCATTTTAGAAGAGCTTATCAGAGCTATAGTCGTAGATATGAAGGATATGCACTAAAACAAAAGCTGATTGAAAAGCTAATAAGGGATGGTTTTTCATATTATACAGCTAAAGACTACGTAGAAAAACAAGATTTGTAAAGGAAGAATAAAATGGATAAAAGAAACGAAAGGCAAAAGAAAATAAGGAACTTTTCTATAATTGCACATATTGACCACGGGAAATCAACTCTTGCGGACAGAATTTTAGAGAAAACAAAAGCGTTAGAACAACGTGAAATGAAAGCACAACTTCTTGACTCAATGGATATTGAGCGTGAAAGAGGTATTACAATTAAACTTAATGCAGTTCAATTACAATATACTGCAAAAAATGGAGAAGAGTATATTTTCCACTTAATCGATACACCGGGACACGTAGACTTCACATATGAAGTATCTCGTTCTCTAGCGGCATGTGAAGGGGCTATTTTAGTAGTTGATGCGGCTCAAGGTATCGAAGCACAAACTTTAGCTAACGTATACTTAGCGTTAGACAATAATTTAGAGATTATCCCGATTATTAACAAAATTGACTTACCTGCAGCGGATCCTGAGAAGGTTAAGAATGAAATTGAGGATGTAATTGGATTACCAACAGACGATATCGTACTAGCTTCTGCTAAAGCTGGTATTGGTATTGATGAAATCTTAGAACAAATCGTAGAATACGTTCCAGCTCCATCTGGGGATGCGGGTGAGCCACTACAAGCATTGATCTTCGACTCTTTATATGATGCGTATAGAGGAGTTATCGTTTCAGTACGTATTAAGAACGGTACTGTAAAAGCTGGAGATAAGATCAAGATGATGGCTACTGGTGGTGTGTTCGAGGTAACTGAAGTTGGTATTCATACACCTAAAGAAAAAATCGTTGATGAACTTACTGCAGGTGATGTAGGATTTATTTGTGCATCTATTAAAAATGTAAGTGAAACTCGAGTAGGGGATACAATCACATTAGCGAATAATCCAGCTAAAGAAGCATTACCTGGATATAGAAAATTAAATCCAATGGTATTCTGTGGATTATACCCAATCGATTCATCAAAATATAATGACTTACGTGAAGCATTAGAAAAATTAGAACTTAATGACTCTGCGTTACAATATGAAGCGGAAACTTCTCAAGCACTTGGATTCGGATTTAGATGTGGATTCTTAGGAATGTTACACATGGAAATTATCCAAGAGCGTATTGAGCGTGAATTTAACATTGATATCATTGCTACTGCACCATCGGTTATTTACAAAGTTGAAAAAACTGACGGAACTTTAGTAGATGTATCAAATCCATCAGAAATGCCTGATCCGCAAAAAATCAATAAGATTACTGAGCCGTTTGTTAAGGCAAGTATTATGGTACCAAATGATTATGTAGGTGCCGTTATGGATCTTTGTCAGAAGAAACGTGGTATCTTCTTAAATATGGAATATATCGATGACACAAGGGTTAATATTACTTATGATATACCTCTATCAGAAATCGTTTTTGACTTCTTTGATCAACTTAAATCTAATACAAAAGGATATGCGTCATTTGACTATGAATTAACTGGATATAAAGATAGTAACCTTGTTAAAATGGATATTCTATTAAATGGTGAACAAGTCGATGCTTTAAGCTTTATCGTTCACAGAGAATTTGCTTACCAACGTGGTAAAGTTATCGTAGAAAAACTTAAAAAGCTTATTCCAAAACAACAATTCGAAATTCCTATCCAAGCTGCAATTGGAAATAAAATTATCTCTCGTGAAACTATTAAAGCGATGCGTAAAAACGTTCTTGCTAAATGTTACGGAGGGGATATTAGTAGGAAACGTAAACTATTAGAGAAACAGAAAAAAGGTAAAGAGAGAATGAAAGCTGTTGGTAGCGTGGAAGTTCCTCAAGATGCCTTCATGGCTGTTCTGAAAATGGATGAAGAATAATGAAAAGTTATCCACGCGGAGTATATATTCATATTCCATTTTGTAAGTATATTTGTTCATACTGTGATTTCAACAAGTTTTATATACAAAGACAACCTGTCGACAAGTATATAGATTGCTTAATCAAAGAAATAGAGAATATGGAAAACATTCAAAATGTTGAAACTATTTATATCGGTGGTGGAACACCGAGTGCATTAAATGACGAACAACTTCATCGTTTACTAACTGCACTTAGAAATAAAATTCCACAACAACTGCGTGAATTTACTTTTGAGGCTAACCCTGAGGATCTTATTGATTCTCGGGTTGCTTTAGTAAAGGGCTACGGAGTTGATAGAATTAGCATGGGGGTTCAGACTTTTAATAATGAGTTGTTAAAAATTCTTGGAAGAGGACATGTTGCTGATGATGTAGACATGGCGATTGCTAATTGTAAAAAACATGGTATTGAAGATATTAATGTCGATTTAATGTTTTCTCTACCAAAGCAAACTATGGATGATTTATATGACAGTATGAAGAAGGTTGCAGAATATAATATTAGTCATATTTCATGTTATTCATTGATTTTGGAGCAGAAAACCAAGCTTTATAATCAAGTGAGAGATAAGAAAGTTACATTGCCTTCGAATGAGACAGAAGAGAAAATGTACAATGAGGTTATTAACTTCTTAACAGAAAATGGATATGAACAGTATGAAATCAGTAATTTTGCTAGACATGGTCATGAGAGTGTTCATAACAGTAGTTACTGGAAGAATGTAGAGTACTATGGACTTGGTGCGGGAGCGCATGGATATATTGATGGAGTGCGTTATGCTAATCAAGGAGCATTAAAATTCTATATCGACAGTATGTTAGAAAAAGGACACGCGAGACGTGAAGAAAATACTGTAACACTTAAGGAAAGAATTGAAGAGGAAATGTTCTTAGGATTACGTCTTTTAGAAGGTGTTGATTTAGATATTTTTGAAGAAAAGTATGGAAAAAGAGCAGAAGAAATCTTCAAAGGTGTGATTGATAAAAACATAAGAGAAGGATACTTAGAGATTGAAGGTAATAAACTTCGTTTAACTAGAAAAGGATTATTCTATGGAAATGATGTGTTCTCTGAGTTTCTATTGGATTAGTTTAGTTGTTGAAATAGGATAATGATTTTATGGGAGGAACTTGATCAATTTATGTAAAATTTTGAGTTTCTCCCAATAAATAAAGAAAGGAGAATTATTATGGAACGAACATATATAGAAAGATTACTTAACAATTTAAATGAAGAGTATGGTTTTGATTTAAAATTCAGCGAAAATTTTAAAAATGCATTCTCTCATTCTTCTTATACTAATGAGAAAAGAATTGCGAAGCATTTGAATTATGAGCGTTTGGAATTTTTAGGGGATGCTGTTGTTGAACTTACAACGAGTGAATTTTTATTTAAAAAATTTTCTGAGCTTCCTGAAGGTGAACTTACTAAGCTACGTGCATCTATTGTCTGTGAAAAAACATTGGTTAAATATGCTTTACAACTTGGTTTAGATAAATGTATCTACTTAGGGAAAGGTGAAGAAAAGATGGGCGGAAGAAGTCGAGCAGCCTTACTTGCTGATATTTTTGAATCTTTCACAGGAGCAATGTATTTAGAGTCAAATCTTGAAGTTGTAAAAACTTTCTTAAATAATACATTATTTACAGAGGTACAAGATCTTGAATACCACAGTTTTGTAGACTATAAAACTATACTACAAGAGTACATTTCAAAAATTAAACTGGGTGAAATTGAGTATATAGTACTTGATTCAAGTGGACCATCACATTCTAAAACTTTTACAAGTGCGGTTTTAATTAGTGGTAAACAATATGGAAGTGGTACAGCTACTACAAAAAAAGAGTCTGAACAGCTTTCAGCAAAACAAGCATTGGAAAAACTTGGATATAAAGATATTTAAAAATTAATGAAAGGAAAAAGAGATGAAATTAGCAAAGGTTGAAGTTACAGGTTTTAAATCTTTTCAGAAGAAGACAACGTTTGAATTTAAAAATAATTTAATCGGTGTTGTTGGACCAAATGGTTCGGGAAAAAGTAATATAATTGATGCTATTCGTTGGGTTTTAGGGGAGCAGTCTGCTAAAAATCTACGTGGTAGTAGCATGAAAGATGTTATCTTTTCGGGGACTGAAGATGCGAAAAGAAAAAACTTTGCTGAAGTAGCGGTAACATTTTCTAACGGAGAAGATAGTTGTGAAATTAAAAGACGTTTGTATAGAAATGGTGATAGTGAGTACTACATTGATAATAAACGTGCAAAATTAAAAGATATTACTGATATGTATCTAGACCTTGGTATTAATAAAGAGAGTTATAGTATTATTACTCAAGGTAAGGTAGAAGATATTATTTCATCTAAGCCTGTCGATCGCCGAGCAATTATAGAAGAGGCATCAGGTGTATTAAAGTATAAAAATAAGAAAAAAGAAACTAATCTAAAATTAGAAAAAACAAACGATAATTTAATGAGGTTAAATGATATTTTCTCAGAAATCTCAGGTCGTTATGAAATCTTAGAAGATCAAAAGAATAAAACACAAAAGTATCTTGATTATTCTAAAGAACTTGAAGAAAAAGATATTTTATTAAATGTTTATAATATTGCTGAATATCAAAAAAGACTTGCAGATTTACTACAAGTTAAACATGAGAAAGAATCTGAGAAGCTTGGACTTGAAAGTAGACAAGAAGAGCTTATTAAAGATTTAGAAAGTATCAAGAATAGTTTAGTTTCTCTAGATAGAACTTACATGAAATATCATGATGAGGAGTTAGAGTTAGTTCAGAAAAAAGAATCTCTTCAATCACAATTAAGTGTAATTCAGGAAAGAAAAAATAATAGAACTCTGAGAAGTGAAAAAATTAATGATGATATTAAAT
>CAUUCZ010000042.1:0-10073 GCA_963543895.1 uncultured Gemella sp.
CAAAGAAAATTATCAAGTATCATAAGAATTGCAAAACTTCTTAATAATTTTCATTCAAAAAAATTTCAAGCTGAGAATATATTTGATCCTATTAAGCAATTTTATAATTATTATAACCAAATAGATGAAAAAAAGAATATCTTTGATCAATACTTGTATATTATAGATGACTTTAGAAAGTTATATGAACCTGACCGATTATGCCACAATGACTTAGTTGAAGGTAATTTTTTATTTTCAAAAGATAAATTATATTTAATAGATTTTGAATACGCCGGATATAATGATTATTACTTCGATATAGCGAGTTTTATATCAGAAAATGATTTAAACTATGAGGAAACAATAACCTTCTTAAAAGCATATTTTAACGATAAAGAGTGTGATTATAAAAAGCTTAATGTATTTTTACAGTTCTGTGATTTATTATGGTATACATGGGCTATTCTATTATATGAAAAAAGAAATGAAGAAGTATACAATGAAATTGCTCAAGCAAAGCTCCATAGATTAAATAATCCTAGAAAGACAGTATATTAATGAATAAAACACCTTAAAGAGCCTATTATGACTCTCTAAGGTATGTTTTATTGTAAAAAAAGAATACTTGCAAAATTATACAAGTATTCTATAAATTTTCTTTAATTATTTAGCTAAAGCTGCTTTAGCTTGTTCACAAATGCTTGTGAATGCTGCTGCATCGTGGATAGCGATTTCTGATAACATTTTTCTGTTAATATCGATTCCAGCAACTTTAAGTCCGTTCATTAGACGGCTGTAAGATAATCCATTTAATCTTGCAGCTGCATTAATACGAACGATCCATAATCTTCTGAAGTTACGTTTTGTTTGACGACGGTCTCTGAAAGCATACATTCCTGATTTCATTACTTGTTGCTTAGCAACTTTGAATAATGTATGTTTTGAACCAAAATATCCTTTAGCTAGTTTTAAAACTTTTTTACGGCGACGACGAGTCACAGTTCCACCTTTAACACGTGGCATATCTAATTCCTCCTTATGTATAACTTAAATAAGTATTTACGCTATAATTAATCTTCTTTAATATTATTTAACTAATAAAGTTCTAATACGTTTGTAATCACCACGAGATACTAATGAAGCTTTACGTAAGTGACGTTTTTGTTTAGTAGTTTTTCTTGAAAACCAGTGAGAAGTATAAGCACGGCTACGTTTTAATTTACCGCTAGCTGTTTTTTTCACACGTTTTGCTAAACCACGGTGAGATTTCATTTTTGGCATTATCAAATTCCTCCTATATTAAACCTTTATTTCTCTTTTTTTGGTGCTAGAACTAAGAACATACTGCGACCTTCCATTTTAGGTTTTTGTTCGACAGTAGCTATATCGCTAGCTTCGTTAGAAAAGTTTTCTAAAACTTTCTGTCCAATTTCTTTGTGGGTGATTGCTCTCCCTTTAAAACGAATAGAAACTTTAACTTTGTCTTCTTTTGCTAAGAATTTACGTGCATTTTTCAACTTAGTTTCAAAATCGTGTTTTTCAATTGTTGGAGATAATCTTATCTCTTTTGTTGTTACGATTTTTTGTTTCTTACGTGCTTCTTTTTCTTTCTTTTGTTGTTCAAATTTGAACTTACCGTAGTTCATAATTTTAGCAACTGGTGTTTTAGCATTTGGAGCTACTAGAACAACATCTAAGTTCATACGCTCTGCAATCTGCATCGCTTCTGCCTTAGTTTTAACTCCTAATTGTTCTCCATTTTGACTAATTAAAAGAAACTCTTTCGCTTTAATACCTTCATTTACTTGTGCAGTATCTTTACTAATGATCAGCACCTCCTATTTATAAATTTCATTAAATACTAAAAGCATTAAAAAAAACTGAGTGCAAAACACCCAGCATAAAATTCTACATTTCATCTACAGAAACCTGAACAATCAATATTGGCAGGTGAGAAACGGGTGCTTCTACTTTTGTATTCAACATTATCTATTTTACATACTTTTTATAGATTTGTCAATAGGAATATAATATTTTTTTATATTCCTATTAACTTTTCTATGTTCTAAATTAAATAGATCCTAATTCTTCGTGTAATTCTTCTTCAATTGGTCTACTTAATTCGTTATCCATTTCTAATTCAAGCTCATTTTCAACTTTGATATCTACGTCATTATATCTTGGCATTCCTGTTCCTGCTGGAATTAGCTTACCAATAATAACGTTCTCTTTAAGTCCCATAAGTCTATCAACTTTTCCTTTAACAGCTGCGTCTGTAAGAACACGAGTTGTTTCTTGGAATGAAGCTGCAGATAAGAAACTTTCAGTCTCTAATGATGCTTTAGTGATACCTAGAATTACAGGCTTAGCTGTAGCCATGTTTCCACGTACAGCAAGGATTTTTTTGTTTTCATCTGTGAATTTGTGGATATCAACTAATGAACCTGGAAGTAAGTCAGTGTCCCCAGCATTGATTACACGTACTTTTCTTAACATTTGACGTACCATAACCTCAACGTGTTTATCACTGATTTCTACCCCTTGCATACGGTAAACTTTTTGTACCTCAGTTAATAAGTAACTTTGTACTGCTTCTAAACCTGCAATTGATAGTAATTCTTTTGGTTCAATAGAACCTTCTGTTAAAGCTTGACCACGTTTAACTTTGTCGTCTTCTTTAACTAACATACGGCTTGCACCATAGTCTTGATATTCTCTTTCTTCACCGATTTCACTTAATACATAAATTCTACGTACATGATTATTATCGATTTCAACTTTTGTAACTGTTCCATCTACTTCTGAGATTAATGCCTTACCTTTTGGATTACGCGCTTCAAATAACTCTTGAATACGAGGTAAACCTTGAGTGATATCGGCACCGGCAACCCCACCTGTGTGGAACGTACGCATTGTAAGCTGTGTACCAGGTTCTCCGATAGATTGAGCGGCAATTGTACCAACTGCTTCCCCAACTTCTACTTTTTCACCTGTAGCTAAGTTTTTACCATAACATTTCTCACAAACTCCGTGACGAGAGTTACATGTAAATGCTGATCTAATTACAACACTTTCGATTCCAGCTGCTTCGATTTCTTTAGCTGTATCTAGAGTGATTAATTGACCATCTTCAACAATAACTTTTCCAGTCTCTGGGTGAATAACAGTTTCTTTACTGTATCTACCTTCAAGACGTTCTTGTAAGCTTTCAATTTCATCTGTTCCGTTTTTCAGTGCAGCAACTCTTAATCCACGAGATGTACCACAGTCGTTTTCACGAACGATAACATCTTGTGCAACGTCTACAAGACGACGAGTTAAGTAACCTGAGTCGGCTGTCTTAAGCGCAGTATCGGCAAGACCTTTACGCGCACCGTGAGAAGAGATGAAGAACTCTAATACTGTTAATCCTTCTTTAAATGATGAACGTACAGGCATTTCCATGATACGTCCTGATGGAGATGCCATCAGACCACGCATTCCGGCTAACTGAGTAAAGTTTGACGCGTTACCACGGGCTCCAGAGTCACTCATCATGTAGATTGGGTTTGTAGCTGGAAGAGAGTCCATAAGTTGATCTTGGATGATATCTTTTGCTTTTGCCCATTGAGCAATAACGTTTTGATATCTTTCTTCTTCAGTTAATAGACCACGTCTGTATAATGTTGTGATTTTATCAACATTAGATTGTGAGTCTGCTAAGATTTCATATTTATTAGGTAGGACGAATACGTCACTTACCCCTACTGTAATACCTGCTCTTGAAGAGTATTTGAATCCTAAATCTTTCATTCTATCTAACATCATAGATGTTTCAGTAATGTGGAATCTGTTAAAGATTTCAGAAATGATTTTCGATAGGAAACCTTTTTTGAATGGTGTTACAGCTTCTTGTTCAGCAATGTATGCTTTTAATCCACCTTCTGATAGATCAGATGGAGATACGAAATATTTATCAGGAGTTGCCGATTCTAAATTATCTTTTGTTGGTTCATTTAGATAAGGGAATCCTTCTGGTAATATATCGTTAAAGATTACTTTACCAATTGTAGTAACAAGTAATTTTTTATTTTGTTCTTCTGTGAATGTTGGATTTTCAAATGATTTTGCTGCGATACCAACACGTGAATGAAGGTGAATATATCCATTTTGGTATGCTATTCTTGCTTCATCAGCATCTTTGAAAATCATACCTTCCCCTACTGCTCCTGGTCTTTCAAGTGTTAGGTAGTAGTTACCTAATACCATATCCTGAGATGGTGTAACTACTGGTTTACCATCTTTAGGGTTAAGGATATTTTGAGCAGCTAGCATTAGCATACGTGCTTCTGCTTGCGCTTCTTTTGATAAAGGTACGTGAACGGCCATTTGGTCACCATCGAAGTCGGCGTTAAACGCTGTTGTAACAAGAGGGTGAAGACGAATTGCACGTCCTTCTACTAAGATTGGTTCGAATGCTTGAATACCTAGTCTGTGAAGAGTCGGGGCACGGTTAAGTAATACTGGGTGCTCACGAATAATATCTTCTAAGATATCCCATACATGATCTTCCATTCTTTCGATTTGATTTTTAGCATTTTTAATGTTATTAGCTAACTCACGTTTAACTAATTCACGCATTACGAATGGTTTGAATAATTCAAGTGCCATTTCTTTAGGTAATCCACATTGGTACATTTTTAGGTTTGGACCAACTACGATTACTGAACGTCCAGAGTAGTCAACACGTTTACCTAATAAGTTTTGACGGAAACGACCGTGTTTACCTTTTAACATATTAGATAATGATTTTAATGTTCTGTTACCAGGACCTGTTACAGGACGACCACGACGTCCGTTATCGATTAATGCATCAACTGCTTCTTGTAACATACGTTTTTCGTTTTGTACAATTAGCCCTGGTGCTTTAAGTTCGATAAGTTTTTTAAGACGGTTATTACGGTTAATTACACGTCTGTATAAATCGTTTAAGTCACTTGTTGCAAAACGTCCACCATCTAATTGAACCATAGGTCTTAATTCAGGTGGGATAACTGGTAATACAGTCATAATCATCCATTCCGGTTTATTTCCAGAGTGTTTAAACGCTTCGAATACTTCAACACGTTTAATGATTTTTACAACTTTTTGACCAGATTTATAGTTACTTTCACTTAATTCTTTAAGTTCATTTTTAAGGTCTTTAAGTTCTTTTTCGATATCTAACTCAGCTAATAGGTCGCGAATTGCTTCAGCTCCCATTTTAGCCACGAAAGAGTTTGCTCCAAATGTGCTACGTGCTTCACGTACTTCACGCTCAGAAACAATTTGTTTCTTCATGAAGTCAGTTTCACCTGGATCAATAACAATGTAAGAAGCAAAGTAAATTACTTCTTCCAATTGTCTTGGGCTAAGGTCAAGTAGAAGACCCATTCTACTTGGAATACCTTTGAAATACCAAATGTGGCTGACTGGGGCAGCTAATTCTAAGTGCCCCATTCTTTCACGACGAACTTTAGCTAAAGTTACGTCAACTCCACATTTATCACATTTAATGTTTTTATATCTAACTCTTTTGTACTTTCCACAAGCACATTCCCAGTCTTTAGTTGGACCGAAAATTCTTTCACAGAATAGCCCATCATTTTCTGGTTTTAAAGTTCTATAGTTAATTGTTTCAGGTTTTTTAACCTCTCCATAAGACCAACTTCTGATTTTTTCAGGAGAAGCTAAACTAATTTTCATATATGCAAAATTATTTACGTCTATCAAGGAGCATACCTCCTTTATTTTTTTGTATAAATGCCTTGAATAGTTCTTTGTGATTAATTGTAAAATTTATATTATTCTTCATCAGTATCATCTTCAACGTCTTCATACTCATCTGTATCTGACATTAATAGACTAGCTAATGCTTGATATCCTGAAGTTTCTTCACTTGATTCTTCTTCAACTTCTTCTTCTGAATCAGCTAGAATTAAGTTAGCTAAACTTTGATATCCATTTTCAGTATTTTCTTTTGAAGCTTTTTCAGTTTCAGTAGCTTCTTCTTCATTATGGTTGTGGTGGTGTGATTCGTGGAAATCAATTGTATCTCCTAAATCTATATCACCCATGTCTACTTCGTTATCTTCATTATCCATTACTCTGAAGTCCATACCTAGTGCTTGAAGTTCTTTCATAAGTACTCGGAATGATTCAGGAACTCCTGGACGTGGAATGTTTTCACCTTTAACGATAGCTTCGTATGTTTTAACACGACCATTAGTATCATCTGATTTGTATGTTAAGATTTCTTGAAGAGTATATGCAGCACCATAAGCTTCAAGTGCCCATACCTCCATCTCACCAAATCTTTGTCCACCGAATTGAGCTTTACCTCCAAGTGGTTGTTGAGTTACTAATGAGTATGGTCCAATTGAACGAGCGTGAAGTTTATCATCAACCATGTGTGCAAGTTTAATCATGTACATTACCCCTACAGATACACGGCTGTCGAATGGTTCACCTGTACGTCCATCATAAAGAACTGTCTTAGCATCTTTAGCCATTCCAGCTTCCGCAACTGTAGACCAAACATCTTCATCAGTAGCACCATCGAATACTGGTGTAGCTACGTGGATTCCTAATTGTTTAGCAGCCATACCTAAGTGTAGCTCTAATACTTGTCCAATGTTCATACGAGATGGAACCCCAAGTGGGTTTAACATTACGTCAACTGGTGTACCATCTGGTAAGTAAGGCATATCTTCTTCTGGTAAGATATTTGAGATAACCCCTTTGTTACCGTGACGTCCGGCCATTTTATCCCCTACACGGATTTTACGTTTTTGAACGATGAATACTCGTACAAGTTCATTTACACCGTTAGGTAATTCAGCGCCATCTTCACGTTTAAAGATTTTAACATCAGCAACTACTCCATCAGCACCGTGAGGTACACGTAATGAAGTATCACGTACTTCTTTAGATTTAGCTCCAAAGATAGCATATAATAATTTTTCTTCTGGAGTTTGTTCAGTTAATCCTTTCGGTGTAACTTTACCTACTAAGATATCTCCATCTTTAACTTCAGCCCCAATTCGGATAATTCCACGTGCATCTAGGTTTCTAAGTGCATTTTCACCTACGTTTGGAATTTCACGAGTAATCTCTTCTGGCCCAAGTTTAGTATCACGAGCATCTGTTTCATATTCTTCTACGTGAATAGAAGTATAAACATCATCTTTTACAAGACGTTCACTCATGATAACAGCATCCTCATAGTTATATCCATCCCAGTTTACGAATGCTACTACAAGGTTTTTACCTAAAGCTAATTCTCCTTTATCCATAGATGGTCCATCTGCAAGGATATCTTTAGGTTCTACTCTATCACCAACCTTAACGATTGGTTTTTGGTTGTATGCTGTAGAGTGGTTAGAACGTACGAATTTGTGAATTACGTAAGTATCTAAATCACCTTTAATTTCTTTACCTTCTAGAGTTTCAATACGACGTACTTTAATTTTCGCTCCATCTACGTATTCAACGATACCAGGGTATTTAGCAATAACCGCAGCTCCTGAGTCACGTGCTGCTAAGTGTTCCATACCTGTACCAACGAATGGTGCTTCAGTAATCATTAACGGTACTGCTTGACGTTGCATGTTCGCTCCCATTAGGGCACGGTTAGAGTCGTCATTCTCTAAGAACGGAATACATGCTGTCGCAGCAGAAACTACCTGTTTAGGTGATACATCCATGAAGTTCATCATTTCACGAGGTTTAACTGTGTTATCTCCTCTGAAACGACATACTACTTCTTCATCTACGAAGTAACCTTTTTCATCAACATTAGCAGTTGATTGTGCTACTACGTATTTATCTTCTTGATCAGCTGTTAAATATTGTACGTTTTCAGTTACGTATGGACGACCTTCTCCATCAAATTCAACTTTTCTATATGGAGTCATAATGAATCCAAATTCATTTATACGAGCAAATGATGAAAGTGAGTTGATAAGACCGATGTTTGGTCCCTCTGGAGTTTCAATCGGACACATACGACCATAGTGTGAGTAGTGAACGTCACGTACTTCCATTCCAGCACGTTCTCTTGTTAAACCACCAGGTCCCAGTGCAGATAAACGACGTTTGTGAGTAAGCTCACTTAGTGGATTTACTTGGTCCATGAATTGTGAAAGTTGAGAACTTCCAAAGAATTCTTTGATAATTGCTGTAACTGGTCTTACGTTAATTAACTGTTGTGGAGTAATTTCATTTGTATCTTGAATACTCATACGTTCACGCACAACGCGTTCCATACGAGAAATACCTACACGAATTTGGTTTTGTAATAATTCACCGATACAACGTAGACGACGGTTACCAAGGTGGTCGATATCATCTACACGCCCGATTAATTCAAATTCAAATCCATCGTTATTTCTACGAGTTCTGATTAATAATAGGTAGTAGTTAATGCTTGCTACGATATCAGCAATTGTTAATGTTAGAACATCTTTATTAGGTGCTCCATTACCAATTACGTGTAGTACTTGATCATCAGTTAATTCATCGATATCATAGTCATTACCTACTTTAACTTGGTTTACAATTTTGAATAATTGTAATTTCAGGCTATCACTTCCATCAAGACTTTCATTCATATCGAATTCAACTACGTTAGCTGTAGTTCCTAATTCTTCATAAATTCCATCAATGATTTCACGTGTTAATTTAGTACCTTTTTCTACTAAAATTTCTCCTGTTTCTGTATCAACGATTGGTTCAACTAGAATTTGGTTTTCTAGACGTTCACCAACGTGAAGTTTGTTATTTAATTTATAACGTCCTACTTTAGCTAGGTCATATCTTCTTGGATCGAAGAATCTACCGTGTAAAGTTGCTTTTGCAGTTTCTACGTTAGCTGGTTCACCAGGACGTAATTTATCATAAATTACTTTTAACGCAGTTCCTGTGTCTAGGTTTTCATCTTTTTCTAATGTGTTTAATAGTTCTGTATCTTCCCCGAATAATTTAATAATAGATTCGTCTGATTCAAAACCTAACGCTCTAATAAGCGTTGTTAAAGGAATTTTTCTAGTTCTGTCAATACGAGCGTAAACTAATCCTTTAATATCTTTTTCAAATTCCAACCAAGCTCCTCTGTTAGGAATAACAGTTGTTTTATAGGCATTTGGAATATTTTTTACTTTAAGTTTGTCATCTTCTGTAAAATATACAGAAGGCGAACGTACTAATTGAGATACAATTACACGTTCTGCTCCATTGATGATAAACGTTCCAGTTTCAGTCATCAACGGTAATTCACCCATAAATACTTCTTGTTCTTTAATTTCGTCACGTTCCTTATTAATTAAACGTACGCGCACTCTTAAAGGTGCTGAATATGTAGCGTCACGTTCTTTAGACTCATCAACATCATATTTAGGAGTTCCTAATTTATAGTCGATAAATTCTAAACTTAATTTATCATTATTACCTTCTATTGGTGATACATCTTTAAAAACATCTTTTAGACCAGTTTCTAAAAATTTATCATAAGATAACGTTTGAATTTCAATTAAGTCCGGTAAATCAATTACCTCTGATATTCTAGCATAGCTACGTCTTTGTCTGTGCTTACCAAATTTAACTTTTTGCAACTGTGTCACCTCTCAGCTTTTCTCTTAAAAACTAAAAAGAAAATATATACATTTTCTCTTACTTACTTATATAATTTTGGCAATTCTATCTAAAAGAAAATAGAATTACTTGCAATATATCATTTTATCATAGTCATAGCAAGTTGTCAATTATTTTACGGCTTTCAGGATATAGTAACCCTTGTTTTTCGTAACTACTTCTACCATTGAAAAAGTATCTTCTAATAATTTTTTACAACTAGCCATTCCTTGTTTTTTTTGTATAACTACCCAAAGCTCACCTTGAGTATTTAGATGTTCATAACTATCTGTCATTATTTTATGTACAATTTTTTTCCCAGCTCTAATTGGTGGGTTTGTTAAAACTATATCAAAGTTTCCTTCGACATTGTCAAAGGAACTACTTTCTAATACTTCTACTTCATTTTCTATTTTATTAAGTTCAATATTTTTTTTAGATAA
>CAUUCZ010000043.1:0-10044 GCA_963543895.1 uncultured Gemella sp.
TCTAATATTTGTTGATAATTCATTATAACTTGAAATATCTTCAACTATTTCTTTAAGTAATGAATTATATATTTTTGTTAGTACTTTTTTACTATTTATGTCTATATTAAATATATCTGTAATAATAAAACTATTCTTATCAAAAGATATTTCTTTATTATCATTTGATAAGATATAACTCCCCTCATTACATTTATGTTGATTGATTAATTCAATTATATTTTCTCGATAATACTTTTTATTTTCAAAAACTAATGTATATATAATATTATCTTCTATTTCTATTTTTCTCTGCCAGTTTTTATTAATAATCTTCATAGTTCCAATAACCTTTCATGATTGTCTACATATTCAGTCTGACTCTCTCCTACTAAAAACTCCATCTTGGAGAACTGTTTCTCAGTAATCTGTAATACTTGAACTATCCCTTCATCCGGACACATTTTTCGAATACTCTTCACGATTAATTCTGCGCTACCTTGATTCATCGCTAACTTAACATAAACAGATTCTTGCATCATGATAAATCCGTTTTTTATTAGTGTTTTTCTAAATTTCCTATAATTTCTTCTTTGAAGAGATGTTTCTGTAGGAAGATCGAACATTACTAAAACTCTCATAAATCTATAACTCATACTTATACATTTTTATATATTCTAAATCATTTTCTTTTAGTGCAGTAAACAGACTACGAACATATATTTTTATTGCATTAGCTACTGTTTGTTCCTTATCATCAATTTCAACTGTGTTATTTAGAATATTAATTAATAAGTTTTTGTGATCATTAGTAAATTCATCAGCATCTAAACTAAATACTGTTTCATCTACTAATATTCTGAAAGGTTCCATAAAATCACTGGCTAGATTAAATTTATTATATGGATTTCTGTGACATAATCCTAACTGCGTAAAATATCCACACGATACAATTTCTCTATTAAATGCAGATAATATAATCGAATAACCATAATCTAATGCAGCATTCGTAAAACATTCTTTATTTCTACTAAAATCCATACCAAACATAGCATTGAAGTAAACCTTGGCTGCATGTCCTTCTCTGTTACTACTGTCATTCCACTCTAGTTCTGTAAGATATTGTTCTAATAACTTATATTCTTCTTTACCTAATTTCTTTAACAGCAGCATTTGATTATTAATTTTTTCATATACTATCCTTGTCCATATTCGTTCTTTACTCTCAGTTGACCAATCTAACTGATTCTTATACTTTAAGCTGGTATCATGACTTCCATAGTATGGTATTAATTCCGAACTAGGATTTCTTTTTTCATCACAAAATATTACCTTAATTTTATTTTTCATGAGTTCATTCAAAAGCACGGCGGTAATTGATACCGCTGTGCTTTCAATAATGATCATGTATATTTCACTTAGACTAACTTTCCTAGTTTCCGCTTCTTTTCTTACTGTCAGAAAATTCAAGCTATAGTCTAGCTTCGCCCTATCTCTAACTATTATTGTTCTCCATGTCATTCCCTTTATCCCCTATTATTGTTATTTCTTTTTCATAGAATCCTGTTACAGATTGTTCTATTATTGTAAATACTTTTAAACTCGTTAAATCAAAATTTTGTTTCCCTCTTGTCGCTGTTATATTTATTAGTTTTAAATCATAAACTGTTTTCTTATCTGTTAAAAGATTTAACATTTCTAAAAGAGTTTTGCACTGTTCCTCCTCGTTTAAGCCATTAAATTTATATATTGTTTCCTCTTTTTCTAATTCTTGATATTTATTTGGTTTTTTATTGATTAATTCTTGTGTTTTCATTTTTTGCAACAATGCACTATATAAATCAATATTCTTCTTACGAGTAATGTTCTTCGATAATTCTCCCTCTTTATTATCTTTTTTCCAATTTGTAAATTTCACAAGTTCCTTGATATATTTTTCATTTTCTTTATCTATTAATACTTGTACTGCACTGTCAAATACAAAGTAATCACTTGTTTTTCCTCCAACATAATATGGATATCCATCTAAATAAATTTTATCTCCAATACATAATTTTCTATATTTCAACTTAAGGTCTTTAATTTCTTCACCAGATTTCAAATTAATTTGAGTTTTACCAAATTCTAATAGTGTATTATCATCCTTAATATTTTGCGAGATATAAATTGGAATTGGAATAATTCTTGTTATTTTCTCTTCACCTTTTTTGTTAACAAGTACATATTCAAAAATAGAATAATACGCTATTTTAATTTTTGTGAATCCACCATACTTAGCAACATCTTTCACAACAGAATTTGAAGTTTTTAATGGATAATATACTCCCTCTTTGGCTTTCGCTGCAACTTTAGCTTTATAGACTGTAGCATCGAATAATCCACCTTTTTGTTCAGATGTTCTTCTTGTTACTAGGATATTGTTATTATTCATAACTTTTTCTACTTGATGAATTGTTTTATCCATTTCCCAAGCTACTATTTTTGAATCACTAACATTTTCATAGAATACCTTATTAAGTGAATATTTTCTTCCATCTTTTTTATCTTTAATAAAATTAAATACATTACGCGTAAACTTAGTATCATAGACATTTCCAACAACTACATTTAGATAGGCATCTTTGGCATGGTGATAATCGTTTATTTCACGCACTTTTACTAACTGATCATTGTTTTTCGAATCTCTATTACCTTTTTTAATTTTCCCAAAGTTTTGTCTAAAGCTAGATACATTTTCTGCTTTAGAGTAACAGATTGAAGTTTCTGGATTTAATTCTCCTAAGATACTAGCTACTGCTTTTACAGATTGAGATGTCTCTACTAATTGACGCGCTATGAAACCACTTAGCTCTTCATCAGAAAATTCTTCTGTTCTAACTAATCTATTATATTTTTCATCAGATATTAATCCTTTTAATTTTAAGAATTTCCAGAATCTTCTATTACTTGGTGTTTGGATATCTGAACCTAATGGGTATCTATCAGATTTAGACGCATTAAGTTCTCTTTCTACTAATACCGTATTAGTAAAGCTATCATCTTTTATTTTTGACTGTGGATAAATGTGATCAATATCATATTTTGTAGTATTCAACTTATCAATCTTAATTGGTTTACCACTATACATACATCTTCCTAACTGAGTATAATATAAATATAGTTTTTTTGCTTTTATCTTAGCCGGTTCTTCATAGCTTAATCTGTCATTCAATACATCAAAGTTAATTGCTCCAATTTCTTTTTCTAGCTCTTTTACATCTTTCTTAACAGCTTTATAAGCAAGTTCTAATTGTTTTTTACGTGAATCTGTTGGTTTTTTCTTATCTTGATTAGATCTTGTTGTCTCTACAAAGATTTTTGCAGGTGCACAACCTATAATCTTCTTAAGTTCTTCTACTATTCTAACAGTTTGCCAGATTGAACGTTTAACAGCTGGCGATACATATAAATCATCTAAGATTTCTGGTGTAATCTCTGTTACATCTTCTTGAAGTTCTTTATTGAATTCAACTATTTGTTTAGAGTAATCAAATCTATCCGCCAATAATTCCATAAATAGTATATTATTCTGACGCATTGCACCAATAATGTTTAAGCATTCTCCAGTTTCTTCATTGTATAATTTTTTACTAACTAATTCTGTCAATAGTTTTCTTGAAAATCTTCCCCAATCCTTATAAACTAATCTAGACATTTTAGTAATTTCATCCTTAGAATAAACTTCTCCATAAACAGATTCAATTTTAGCTTTTATAAGTTTTCTAGATTCTCCGTATAATGTAATCCAAAGAATTATATTTTCTACGTGTTCAGAATTAAACTTGTTTCCTAGAATTTTTTTGAAATCTCTATACGACTTAAGATCATTTTTCACAGTAATATCAATACCTGTGATTTCACCTTTACCGTCTATATAACCTTCTGCTTTAAGAAGATTTTTTATACTAGTTTTTGTTACTTTTCTCCCTTGTTGTTTAAACAGTTTCTCTATAATTGTATTTCTGGCTTCAAGACTAATTCTATTGCCATCGTACTTAAGTGCATTCAACTCATTTAATAATGCAAATTCTGAGTAAAGTAATGAACTTTTCGGAAGTACATCTTCTCCTTTAAGATATGTACATTTATTAGTTAAGTTTGTAATAAATTTCTCTGCACTTGCACTTTCATCTATAACTTTACTATAATTCCATGGTGTTACAGGTGTATTTTCATATCCTGTATTTCTTACAGACCATGCAAAGCCACCTTCTTTAGCTTTTTTACTAGAATTAAGTGGTCCAACGTAGTATGGTATTCTAAATTCTAATAATTGAATAACTTTCTCTCTTACACTATAGCCACTTTCATCTTTTTCATTTAGGAAGCTGTAATATTTGGCTGCATTATCAAGAATCTTAACCAATTCTTCTTTATGAATTTGATAAGGTACTACTGAATTATCTTTTGTTCTTTGAAGTGGTAAAAACTGTTCTAATTCTAAATCTTTAAATATTTCATCCATATCTGAACTTTCGTCTAATTTTGCTAATTCTTTAACTAGGAATTTCTTGAAGTCTTCATAATTACATCCTTTACCTTCTTCACTCTTACGAATGTAATTTACATAGTTAGTTCCTTTATCTTTATCTTCTTTAAATATTAAAGTATACAATTCCACTTTTTTATCTTCAGATAGTTTAGAATCATTTTTTACAAGATTTTTCAATTTTAATAAATCATCTCTGTGTTTTTCATAAAGTTCTACTTTTGATTCTGACAGTGTTTTCCCTTCTTTTTTAATATCTGACAAAATAATACTATCATAAACTAGCTTAGCTAAATCAAGAAGTTCTATATAATTTGATAATACTTGTTCATAATCATGACGGACTTCCTCATAAATTTTTTCTTTAAAAGACACAGATTTTATAGCTGCATCTAATTCTTTATATTCATCTATTGCGAATAATTTATCTAGTGAAGTTTTCCCACCAAAAATCAATCTAAATACTTCTATTAATTGTTTTTCCTTAGGATAAAGTTTCTTAAGATCATTTACCTTATCGGTTAATGTTTTTTTCTCTAATGAGATAGTTGCAATTTTATCTACAACCTCTTCTGTTACATCAAATCCTATATGAATTATATCAAGTTCTAATAATTCTTTAATTAAATTGTTTAAATTACCATCTTTAAAACTTTGGCCTTGTAGTAAAAAGTTCCCTCTATTCTTAAGAATGTGATGTATAGCTAAAAATACCTTTCTTATGTCTGGATTTTTTTCAGACATAAGTTTTGATCTTAAATGATAGATTGTTGGATAATCTTTATAATAATCTTTATCTGTATAATCTTTATCATTAAAAATTGCATAAGGTACCTTATGAGTTTTATCTTCATAATGGTATTGACTTTCTTTTAATCTTAGAAAGAAATTTTCATCCACTTTTTTTACTTCACTAGCGAATAATTCCTCAAGAAGATTTAAACGCCATTTTCTTCTAGCTAATCTTCTTCTACTAGAACGATATCCGCGGCGATCTTCTGCCGTTGTAGCTTCTTCAAATAGTCTAACTCCCCATAATCTCTTTTTATTTTTTCTAATTAATTTATATTCAGTATCAGTCGCTGCCCAACCTACACTCGCAGAACCAATATCTAAACCAAGGTACCATGTCTTATTAGTCATATTCCCTTTCCCTCCATAACATTTTTATTGTGTTTATAAAAACACTTACATCTCTTATTTTACCATAAATACTGTAAATATTGAAAGTAATGTAAAATATTTTTTCGATTTTCTAAGTATGTATAAATAACATTAAATTTTATTAATAATACTATTTTATAACTTTATCCCAAACTTCAAAAGTGTTAAAATTAATATTGAGGGGGAATCATTATGAATAAAAAGGTATTTATTATTTTCTTTACTTTTTTCACAGCAATATTTTTAATTATCACTCTTATAATTAATAATACTGGTGAAAATTATAAAGAAGCAAATATTAATGGAGTTCTTATCAAGGGAGATAAGACAAGATATAAGGTTAAATTTATAAAAAAAGTTGATGGTGATACTATTATAGTTAACTTTAATAATAAAGAGTTAAAGGTAAG
This sequence comes from uncultured Gemella sp., assembly GCA_963543895.1. GTDB lineage: Bacteria > Bacillota > Bacilli > Staphylococcales > Gemellaceae > Gemella. The sequence goes on from CAUUCZ010000043.1 coordinate 6,082, forward strand.
ATATTTATTAATTGATACACCTGAAACTGTAAAACCTGGTGTTGCGGTTCAAAAATATGGCCCAGAAGCTAGTGAATTAAATGGTAAACTATTAACTAATGCTAAAGATGTTGAAATTGAATTTGATGTTTATGAGAAAGAAGATAAATATCATAGAGCATTGTGTTATGTTTATGCCGACGGAAAAAATGTTCAAGAAGAGTTATTACTGACTGGTTTAGCTGAAATAAAGTACGTGAAACCACCAGATACAAGATATTTAGATAAGTATAAAAAAGCTCAAAATAAAGCAAAAAGTAATAAACGAAATCTATGGTCAAATACATAATTTGTAAAAAATTTATTACTATATACTTTATATTTTAAGACATAAAAATCGACTATAACCTAAAAAGTTACAGTCGATCTTTATTTATATATTCTATTCAATTTTACTATGTTTATAAGAATATGTGAAGTATACGATTAATCCTACGATTACCCATACGAAGAAGATAATCCATGAAGTTAATGTAACACTGTATAGTAAAGCTGCGAATAATACAATTGAGATAATTGGTACTACTGGCATACCTGGTACTCTAAATCCACGTTTAACATCTGGGAATTTTTTGTAGAATACGATAGTAGTATAACTTACTAGTGCGAATGCGATGATAGAAGCTACGTTAGCAAGTTCTGCTAATTTCCCTAATGGTAAGAACCCTGCTAATACTGCAGTTAAGCATCCTAAAGACCATGTAACTGTACTTGGTACTTTGTTGTCGTTAACTTTAGTGAATACTTTTGGTAATAATCCATCACGTGCAATTGTATAAGCTATACGAATACCTGCATACATGAATGATAAGATACCAGCCATAAGTCCGATAACTGCCCCTAGAGAAACAATACCAGCAACTTTGTTTTGACCAACTTCTTCAAGTACGAATACTAACGCATCCCCAGATCCAAGACGGCTGTACTCAACAACCCCTGTTAATACTAAACATACTAAGATGTAGAATGCTGTACATACGATCATAGTGACAATGATAGCTTTTGGTAGAGCTTTTTCTGGATTGATTGTTTCTTCTGCTGATGTAGAAATCGCATCAAATCCAAGGTAAGCAAAGAATACTGTAGTGGCTGCTAACATTACCCCTGAGAAACCTGTAGGTGCAAAATCGTTTGTCCAGTGCGTTGGTTCAACGTACATTGATCCAACAACGATGAATAAGATTACGATACCAACTTTTGCAGCTACCATAAGGTTATTTACAAGTTTACTACTTGATGTACCTCTTGATAGTAAGAATGTAATTAATAATACAATTACGATAGCTGGAATGTTACCATATCCTCCATCTGCCGGTAAAGTGTAATATGCTTTAGGGAGTTCTACACCAAGACCTGCCAGTAGACGAGAGAAGTAACTTGACCAACCGTTTGATACAGTGGCTGCAGAAAGAACATATCCTCCTATTAGTACCCAACCTATAATATAGGCTACAATTTCACCAATTGATACATATAGGTATGTATATGTACTACCACTTGATGGAATTGTTGAAGCTAGCTCCGCATAGCAAAGTGCTGCTAAACAACAGGCAACACCTGCGATTAAGAATGAGAAGATTACCGCTGGTCCTGCTTCTGCTGAAGCTTTACCAGTTAATACTAGAATCCCTGACCCTATAATCGCTCCAATCCCGAATAGAATCAAGTCCATCGTTCTCATAGTCGGAGCCAAAGTTTTACTTCTAGCTTCTGCTAAAATAGATTCTACTGATTTTTTTCTTAAATAACTCATAATAAATCCTCCTATTTTTTATTTAAAAATTCTCCCTACTAATATTCTTTAATTAAATTATAGCATAGTTGTAAACCTTTTACTACAGTTACTCGGCTTTATGTAAGCCGTTTTAAAGAATATCAATAAATATATTACTATTTTTATATTTTTTCGATTATAATTTTTACAACTATAACACTTTATATAATAAGTGAGTGCTCTATAACAGATAGAGCACTCTATTTATACAAATTTTCAACTATTTCATATTTTTGAATTTCATTATTATATTACAAAACTGATTCTACTGGAGCATATTCATATCCTAAATCATCTGCAACAGCTTTAAATGTAACTTTTCCATTAGCTACATTCACCCCAGGTACTAATTCTGGGAATTTAGCCACAGCTTCTTTAACACCCAATTTAGCAATAACTTTAACGTATTTAGCAGTTGCATTACATAGTGCATAAGTTGATGTTTGTGCTACTGCCCCTGGAATATTAGCTACTGAGTAGTGTAATACTCCTTCTTCTACGAATATTGGATTATCATGACTTGTTGGACGTCCTTCAGTATATTCTGTTGTACCACCTTGGTCAATCGCTACGTCAACGATTACCCCACCATCTGGCATATCTTTAACCATTTCTTTAGTTACTAATTTAGGTGCTTTTGCCCCTGGGATTAATACTGTACTTACTACTAAATCAGCTGTTTTAATAGCACTTGCAATATTAAATTTATTAGAGTAAAGAGTTTCAATTTTACCACCAAAGATGTGTGATAATTCTGTTAGTGCATCTAAGTTTACATCGATCATTGTTACACGTGCTCCAAGACCAACAGCTGCTGTTGCTGCAGCAGTACCGGCTACACCTGCACCAATAATTACAACATGTCCTGGTTGAACTCCTGGAACACCTTGTAATAAGATACCTTTACCACCTTGAACTTTCGATAAGAATCTTGTCCCTTCTTGGACAGCCATTCTTCCCGCAATTTCACTCATTGGTCTTAATAATGGTAACCCTCTTCCTACTTTTACTGTTTCGAAAGCAATACCGATAACTCCTTTATCTACCATTTCTTTTGTTAATTCAGGATCTGCAGCTAAGTGTAGATAAGTATAAATAATTAACCCTTTTCTAAAATATTTATACTCAGATGGAATTGGTTCTTTTACTTTGTAGATTAGATCCGATTTATTCCATACATCTTCAGCTTTCTCTAATAGAACAGCTCCTGCCTCTTCATATTCAGCATCTGAAATACCTGAAGCTAATCCTGATCCTTTTTCTACATATACAGTGTGGCCATCTAGTACTAATTCATGTACTACTCCCGGTATAGCAGAAACTCTACTTTCATTATTTTTAATTTCTTTTGGTACTCCGATAATCATTTCCCTTACCTCCTAATTTTTTTCTGTACTTATATAATAACACAGATTTTTTAATAATGAAAGCGTTTTTCTTTTGAAAGTTTTAGTGAAAATATTTTCTTTATTTTTTTACTATTTAAAACTTATATAGCCTTATAAATTAAACTTTCTTAAAATAATTCAATATTAATTTTTTTGAAAATAAGTGTTAATTCTTTCTTAGAAAAGAAATTTGAAAAACAGCTGTTTTACTTTTCAAATATAGCTGTTGTATGATTATACTATAACTATTTTTATCATTATACAACTTAACATATAAAAAATTATTCGCTTAAAATATTTAAGTTTTCACATTCAGCAAAACTTTTATAAAAAATTAATTAATTATACCTTTCACCACCTACTATTAATAGTATATTGAAAATTACATAATTTCGATAATACAATTTTTGACAATGTGTTATAACTAACTATTTATTAAATTTTCTTTTTTTCTATGATTAATCGATAGGAGTATATTATAAACCATCATAAATTTTCATCATATCATTATTTTTTTGTTATTATTTTATAAAGGTATTTAATAAACATTGTTTTTGGTAATTAATAATAACCTACTAACACGTTTTTAATTCATAAAAAAAGAATCATGAGATTTTTACTCACGATTCCTTTTAATTTTTAAATATTGAACCAGATTATATGTTATTTCTATACTATTTTAACTTACTGTTCTTATATGAGAATGCAAAGTACACGATTAAACCTACAATAACCCAAACAACAAAGATTATCCATGTTGTT
>CAUUCZ010000044.1:0-9581 GCA_963543895.1 uncultured Gemella sp.
CGATTTTTGAGTCACTCCCTATTTTACTATGCGTTTTTCTCGATTAATCTTTCGTTGATTTCTCTTAAGATATTTTCTTTGAATTCAGCAAAGCTTTCTTCTTTTTGGTTTAATGAACCAAATGTTCTAACGTTAACATTTCTGTTTTCAACTTCTTTATCTCCAATTACTAAAGTATATGGAATTTTTTTGCTTGCTGCTTCACGGATTTTGTATCCTAGTTTTTCATCTCTATCATCGATAGCTACTTTAACACCAGCTTTTTTAAGTTCTTGCATGATTTCTTTAGAATAATCGTAATGGTAATCATTGTTTACTGGGATAATACGTACTTGGTTTGGTGATAACCATGTCGGTAAATCTCCTTTGTACTCTTCTAATAAGAAGGCAACCATTCTTTCCATTGTTGATACGATACCACGGTGGATAACTACTGGACGATGAGCTTTTCCATCTTCACCAATATATTCTAATTCGAATCTTTCTGGTAATAAGAAGTCTAATTGAATTGTAGATAATGTTTCTTGTTTTCCGATTGCTGTTTCTACTTGAACATCAAGTTTTGGTCCATAGAATGCAGCTTCTCCTTCAGCTTCAACATAGTCTAATCCTAACTCATCAGCAGTTTCTTTTAACATTTGTTGAGCATTATTCCACATTGCATCATCATCGAAGTATTTCTCAGTGTTTTCTGGATCTCTGTATGATAGACGGTAGCTAAAGTTTTTAATACCTAAATCTTTATATGCTTCTTCGATAAGTCCTACAGTAAGTTTGAATTCATCTTTAAGTTGATCTGGACGTACGAAAATGTGAGCATCGTTTAGAGTCATACCACGAACACGTTGTAATCCACTTACTGCTCCACTTGCTTCATAACGGTGCATCATTCCAAGCTCTGCGATACGGATTGGAAGTTCACGGTATGAGTGACGTTCATTTTTATAAACCATCATGTGGTGAGGACAGTTCATAGGACGAAGTACCATTGTTTCGTGGTCCATTTCCATTGGTGGGAACATGTCTTCTTGGTAGTGCTCCCAGTGTCCACTTGTAATATATAGATCTTTAGATCCCATAATTGGAGTATAGACGTGGTCATATCCTAATTCTACTTCTTTATCAACGATATATCTTTCAATAGTACGGCGGATAGTAGCACCATTTGGTAACCATAATGGTAATCCAGCACCAACTTTTTGACTTGTAGTGAAGATTCCTAATTCTTTACCTAGTTTTCTGTGATCACGTTCACGTGCTTCTTGTAGACGTACTAAGTGTTGTTCTAAATGTTCTTTAGTGAAATAAGCTGTTCCGTAGATACGTTGTAACATTTTATTATCACTATTACCTCTCCAGTATGCACCAGCTACAGATAATAATTTGAATTCTTTAATTTTTGAAGTTGCACTTACGTGTCCACCACGACAAAGGTCAGTGAAGTCTCCTTGTGTGTAAACTGTAATAACTTCATCAGCTGGAAGATCATTAATTAATTCTACTTTATAAGGATCTTCTTTGAAGATTTCTAAAGCTTCTTCTTTACTTACTTCGCGACCTTCAATTGCATGATTTTCGCTAATAATTTTCTTAACTTCTTTTTCAATTGCTTTGAAGTCTTCTTCTGACACTTTATATTCAGCATCAAAGTCGTAGTAGAACCCACCATCGATAGCTGGACCAACACCGAAGTGTACATCTTTACCATATAATCTTCTTAATGCTTGCGCTAATACGTGTGCACAAGAGTGACGTAATACATATAAACTGTCTTTATCTTCATCATCTGCAACGATAAGTTTTAAGTGACCATCTTTTGTTATTGGTTTGTTAACTTCGATATAATCCTCATCTAATTTTGCAGAAATCACTTTTTTCTTAAGACTTACACTAATACTCTCAGCGATTTCTAATGGTGTTTTATTGTCATATTCTCTTACATTTCCATCTGGAAAAACTAATTTAGCCATATTAAGGTCTCCTTCTTTTTTATATACTTAGTCTAACTTACTCAAAAATTAAAAAATCCCTTCTCTAGCCGAAACTAAAGAAGGGACGAATATTTTCGTGGTACCACCCAAATTCGAAGTAAATTTACTTCCTCTTTGTGAATAAAGCTCACTAACTATGTTAATACTGTTGCTAGGTAGTAACATATATTGCTTATAGGTATTTTCAGCACCATACCCTCTCTTAAATAAGTTAAATATATATCTTGTCCTAAGTATATGTTGATTTATTTCATTAATGTAATTCTAGCACAAAGATAGATGAATTTCAAGGGGAAACTCATCTATCTTTTGCATTTTATTTATTTTTTCTCCAGTAGCTTCTAATACCACTAAAAGTGAAAATTAGTATTAACACCATAAAAATATAATTTTTAATACTAAAATATTTTGCAGCTTCTGTTTTTACTATCTCTATCTTTTTATCTATGTTATTAGATTTTTTAACTTCTAAATTACTTTTCTCAAATGAAGTTATATCATCGTCACTGATTTTAGTATCTTTCAAAGCGATATAATATAGATATTTAGCATCCTTTAATGCTGTAATATCAGTTACTGATGTATTAGATATATCTATACTAGAAATATTAGGCACATCTTTCAATGCATCTATATTTTTTAAACCTAGATTATCATTTAACATTAATCGATATAGATATTTTTTATCTTTTAACGCATCTACATTCTCGATATTATTTTTATATAATAGTAGTTCTTCTAAACTTGCTAAATCTTTAAGCGCTGTAATATCGCTAATATTATTTCTATCTAAATATAAAGTTCTCAAAGATTTCAATTCAGCCAATGGAGTTAAGTCTTTAATAGCATTTTCTTCAGCAACTAGACTCTCAAGTTTTCCTGCATTTTTTAAAAATGATATATTATCTAAACCTATACCTGAAATATTTAAACTTCTTAGATTTTCTAGTTTTAAATTATTAGGAATATAATCTTTTAAAACACTGTTCATCGAAATATCTAATGATTCTACTTTTAAATCATTTAAAAAATCTAAATTATTCATTAAGTTTTTTCTAAGCACTAATTGTCTTAACTTTGTTAATTTAGCTAAACTCTTTGGATCTTTTATTTTATTATTAGTAAGGTTTAAATCTTCCAATTCTACTAATTTTTCTAATGGTGTAATATCTTCGATAAAATTATTAGATAAGTTTAGATTTTTTAAGTTAACAGCGTATTCTAAACCTTTTAGAGAAAAAATATTTTTCCAAGGTAATGACAGACTTGTAAATTGTTCCATCATACCTACAGTTATTTCCTCACCTTTAAAGTCCTTATTAATATGAAACTTATAGTATTCTATTAAAGCCTCTTTAAGATTAAGATCATCGAAATCTATTTTTTCGCTATTTTCAATTTCAGTAAATTTCTTTTCTCCAAAGGGTACATAGACATCGTTAGCCTTTATCGCAGGAGCAGATACTGTTAATCCTAATACCGTTATGATAAAAGCTTTATATATTACTTTTTTCATTTTTTTCCTCTTTATTTTTTCTATATTCAGTTATTTTATTTCTTACAATTATTAATCCATATGCGGCAAGTGGAATTAAAAATACAAAATACGGAAATACATATCTACTTTTCGCTTCCCATATCATATGGAATAACGTTCCACCAATAAATGCAACTGGAATTATAGTTAATATTTCTTTTTTCTTCTTATACATATTTACTGCAAATACCACAGAAAATACATACACAAATACTTGAAATACCTTCATAATAAAAGTAAGTACGTGATACGTTTCGTCAAAGTAAATTTGTTTTATAAAAAAGTCCTTCACTTTTTCTAACTTAGTTTCACTATCGAAATTCCTTTGAGGTGCAGTTACCAATAAACTCTGGAATGTTGGTTCTATAAACTGATTTTCATATTTTCTTTGATAAAAATCCACAGCATATCTAGGATTTTTCTTAAACACTTCTATTCTTTGTTTTATAGAATCTTTTGAAATCTCAGTTATACGGTTTGTATCATAATCTTCTTCTGGCATAATATCATAGTTAAATCTATTCCACCAACCAGCTTCACGATCTCCTTCTTGCATCCCCATAGCTATCCATGTTATTTTTGGTACACCATCAGCAATTGTCTTTTGGCTTTTCACTTCATAATAATTATAGATTAAACTCTTAGAAGCACTCATTAAAAATAGACAGCTGACTATAAACGCAATGACTTTTTTATCTCTTACTTTAATAAGATAAATAACTGCCGCTGAGAATATAGCTAACATATGTATTAAGTTATTACCTATAAATAGTATCGCAACATTAATACTAATAGCACTTATTACCAACATATACCATTTTTTATGTTTAGTATACTTTATAAAGTAATAGTAAGCTAGTAATGTTAAAAACATACCCGGTAATAATCCATAAACAAATGCAACATAAAATATTAACGGAAAACATAGACCACTAAGAATTACAACTAGATAATTCGTATCTTCATCATCAAACATTATATTAGATATTTTATACAACATAAAAATAATGTAACTTATTGAAAAACTTTGCATTATATATAAAATAAATGTTGCTCTACCAAATAATGACAGTATAATTTGGAATAAAAATACTGTTGTAATTTGATGTGAATATATGTATAAATAGTTATTTCCTTTATCAAGACCACTGTAGTTTTCTCTTATGAAATTATTAGCTTGATCTATTACGTTAAATGGATCAAACTGAACATAGTCTCTTCTCAATATTGCAAACAAGATACTAACAATAAACGCATAGATCATAACTATCAATACTAATCTTTGGACACTTATTATTTTCTTTAAATATCTTGCTAATATTAAGATAACTATACTAAATATTATAAGGAACATAATATTTAGTATAGCACTAACATTTTCATAATATAAAGTTTCTTGATAATCTTTCGGAAATACCTCTGTTTTTGTTAATACTAATAAAGAGTTTATCCCCATAAGCACTACAAAAATTACAGCTATAACTTTTACTAAAAAGTTAGAAAATTTATTTAATATTTCCTTGTTCATTGTCAATTATTCCTCTTCGTTTTTCTCTTCGTTTAAGAATTTTTCAACAATAAATCTTGGGCGTCCTTTTGTTTCTAAGTAAATTTTACCTACGTATTCACCCACAATACCTAGTGAAATCATAATCATTCCACCGATAAACCACATTGATATCATTAAACTTGACCATCCTGGTCTTGCAAATCCTGCAAAGTAACTATACAATGTGTAGAAAAATACTATCGCAGCAATAAATATCATTAATGCTCCACCTATAGTAATAAATCTAATTAATTTTACAGATAAAGAAGTAATTCCTTCGAAAGCAAATGCCAACATCTTAGTTAATGGATATTTACTTTCTCCAGCGAATCTTTCTGCACGTTCATATGTAACGATATCACTTGGATATCCTATCATTGGAACAATACCACGTAAGAATAAGTTTACCTCTTTGAATTGAGCTAATCCTTCTAATGCACGTTTACTCATTAAACGATAGTCAGCATGGTTAAACACTGTATTTGCTCCTAGTTTTTCCATTACTTTATAGAATCCTTCAGCTGTGAAACGTTTAAAGAATGTATCCGTAGTTCTTGCAGAACGAACACCATAAACTACATCAGCACCTGCTAGATATTTCTTCATCATTTTATCCATGGCATTGATGTCATCTTGTAAATCAGCATCCATCGAGATACTTACATCACAGTGGTCTTTAACAGTCATAAGTCCTGCTAAAAGTGCATTTTGGTGTCCTCTATTTCTACTTAAGTTAATACCACTGAATAATGGATTTTTTTCATGAAGTTCTTCTATCATTTCCCATGTTCTGTCTTTTGAACCATCGTTCACTAAGACAACACGGCTATCTTTTGAAATTAAATCTTCTTCTATCATAGAATTCATTTTAACTTCTAATCTTTTTGCAGTCTCGTTTAATACCTCTTCTTCATTGTAACAAGGTATAACTACATATAACTTTTTCATTACAAATCTCCTATTTTACTTTTTACTTATAGCTTTATTAAGTCTATTCAACAAAGCCTTATTCTCTTTCGTTTCTTCGATTGGTAGTATAAAAATTTCCTCTACCTCTTCTTCATCAAACTCCCTTAGAATATTATATAAATTTTTATTAGATTGTTCAACACTTTTCTCATTATCTGCTAAATATTTTATAGAAACATGTAAATCATTAACTCTAGATTCCATTTCTTTATATGTAATAAAACCTGTTTTTTGACTTTTATCTTTTAAAATATTTATTAAATTTTCAAATGAATCATTAAACAATACTAATTCCGCTTCTGGAGAATAATGTCTATATTTCATTCCTGGTGATATAGGTGCAGCATTTTGTGTAAGTACTTCTTCATTATACTTCACACTACCTTCTCCTAATACGGACTCAATGTCTTCTTTCGTAATATCTCCGGGACGCGCAATAATAAGTGGATATCTCGTACAATCAATAACCGTACTTTCTAACCCGATATCCGATTGTTCATCTTCGATTATTACATCTATTTTCCCATTCAAATCATGATAAACATGTTCAAATTTTGTCGGAGATGGCTTTCCACTTGTATTAGCACTTGGTGCTGCTAATAGAACTTTAGTTTCTTTTAATAATTCTCGAGCAGTAACATTAGACGGCATTCTGACAGCTAACGTATTTAAGCCAGCAGTAACCTTTTTAGAAATACCGTTATTTTCTTTAACATTTAAAATTAAAGTCATCGGACCTGGCCAGAACTTATCTATCAGTTTCTTAACATTTTCATCACTATAGTCAACAATATTATCTAGTTGACTCATTTCATAAAAATGAACAATTAGTGGATTATCACTCGGACGACCTTTTGCCTCATATATCTTGCTTACAGCTTCATCATCCATAGCGTTAGCACTTAAGCCATAAACAGTTTCTGTTGGAATAGCTACAAGCTTTCCTCTTTTGTAATACTCAGTTAACTTACTGTATATTTCTTCTTTACTTTCACTTTTCGAAATATTAATTATTTCAGTTTCCATCCTATCTCCTTTCTAAAATTTCATACTACACTGACATTATAAATATTGTAATAACTATTATTAATATATAACTTAAATAATCTAATTTATTATATTTTAGTACTTTATACTTACTTCTTACACCGGTAGTAGAATATCCTCTTACTTCCATTGCAGTAGCAAGCTCATCAGCCCTTTTCAAAGTAGCTATAAATAATGGTATCAGTATAGGAATAAACTTCCTTACTTTCTGCGCTAGGCTTCCTTCATTAAAATCTGAACCACGTGAAACCTGTGCATTTATTATTCTATTAGTTTCTTCTAATATAGTCGGAATAAATCTAAGTGATATAGATAATACTAGCGCAAAAGTTGAGATTGGCACCCCTACCTTCTGTAGAAACCCAAGACTCTTTTCTATAGCACTTGTTATTTCTGTTGGTGAAGTAGTAGCCATAAAGACAACCATAATCGCAACAACTAAAATAAACCTGACTGTAATCAATGCAATTCCTAAAAGTGCACCGCTATAAATCTTCCAACCTAATACTTCATACAACACGCTACCTTTTTTATTAAAAACAAGGTGAATCAATGAAGTAAATAAAATTAGTATACTAATAGCTTTTACACTATTAATTAAAAATGCTGGACTTGTTTTTGACAATATAACAATTACTAGTAGCATTAGTATTAAGATAAAAAATTCTAACACATTATATGCAATAAAGACATCTACTAAGTACCAAATCACAAAAAATATTTTAACTCGCGGATCAAGATTATGAATAATAGTATTTAATGGAATATACTTACTTATTAACGAATTATTCATTTCTACTACTTCCTATCTTATTTTTTAAAGCATTAATTAATTCTTCATATTTCCTAGGAAATACATCCAATACTATATTATTTGCTTCTAATTTTTTGTAAAACTTCAATACTTCTGGTAATTCTAATGAATTCTCCTTGAGTACTTGTTCATTCAAGAAAAGGTCTTCTACCTTACCTTCAAAACTAATCTCTCCATTTTTCAAGACGAAAACTTTATCCGCATATTCCAATACATAATCCATATTGTGAGTTACAAGTACTATCGTCATATCAAACTCTTCTTTAAGTCTTTTCACCATAGCCATGATTTCCTCACGACTCTGATAATCTAGAGCTACTGTAGGTTCATCTAATATTAGTACTTTAGGTTCTAAGGCAAGTACACCACATAAGGCAACTTTCCTCATCTCTCCTCCTGACAATTCAAAAGGTGATTTATCCAAGTAACTTTCGTCAAGTCCTACTAATTTTATTAATTCTTTTGCTTTCGAGATAGCTTTCTCTTCTTCAACTCCGTAATTTAAGGGAGCAAAGATAATATCTTTTAGTACGCTTGTTTCAAATAATTGCTGTTCAGAAAACTGGAATAACACCGCAACATCTTGCCTTAATATTTTCAGTTTTTTAGCCAATTCTCTTCTTTCTTTTTTACTCTGTGGATTAGTAATCAATATATTATCTACTGCTACTTCTCCTTTTGTAGGTAATAATAAGCCGTTAATATGTTCTATAAGGGTAGACTTTCCACTACCCGTCTTACCTACTATTACCGTATAACTTCCTTCATCTATCTTCAAGTTTATATCTTTTAAGACTTCTCTAGCATATGGGGTCTTATAATTATAAGTATAGCTTACATTTTTTAAACTAATTTGCATATTTTTCTTACTACACTCCCCTCATCTTCTTCTATTTCAAATATTTCTTGATTCAGGTAATTGTTTAAATCTTTTTTTATTCTCTCTATGAAAGGAACCTCTAAGCTATATTTTTCCAAAATCTCAGGATCAGCATATAGCGTTATATAATCCCCTTGATAAACTATTTCTCCGCTTTCTAATATGACAATATCATCTGAATAAACACTCTCTTCTGCATCGTGAGTGATAGAGATTATAGTTATTCCTTTTTCTTTATTTATTTTTTTTATATACTCTAAAATAGACTGTTTAGCTTCAGGATCAAGCATACTCGTAGCCTCATCCAATATTAAAATCTCAGGATCTAAAGCTAGCGAAGATGCTATTGCTACCCTCTGTTTTTGCCCACCTGATAATGATGAAGGCTCATATTTTCTATAGTCCGTCATATCAACAATTTCTAATACTCTATCTATTATCTCATCCATCTTTTCTTGAGGGACATTTCTATTCTCAAGTCCAAATGCTATATCTTCTTCCACAGTAGAGCCTACGAATTGATTATCAGGATTTTGGAAAACAATAGCTATCTTATTTTTTATATCATCATAAAGTTCTCTATTGTATTCTTTATTATTAAAAGTTACTTTTCCAGAAGTTGCTAAATTCTGTCCATAAATCAACTTCATAAGCGTTGACTTTCCGCTTCCGTTTTTTCCTAAAACACTGAGCCAACGCCCTTCTTTTATTTCTAAATTTATATTTGATAATGCAGTCTTTTTAGAACTAGAATATTGAAAAAAAACATCTTCAAATTTTATCATTTTATTACC
>CAUUCZ010000045.1:0-9219 GCA_963543895.1 uncultured Gemella sp.
CTTTGGTTTTACTTTTTTCCAAAGTACAGGAGAAATATTATATCCAACTAAACGATCTAATATTCTTCTAGCTTGTTGTGACTGAACTAAATCAGTATTAATCTTACGTGGATGCTTTATCGCATCTTTTACCGCGTCTTTTGTTATTTCATTAAAAACAATTCTGTTATCAGAATTATTATCTAATCCTAAAATGTGTGCAATATGCCAAGCTATTGCCTCTCCTTCTCTATCGGGATCGGATGCAAGGAATACTTTCTTTCCTTTGGCTTCTTTTTTCAAAGACTTAATTACATCGCCTTTCCCTCTTATAGAAATATAATCAACATCTACATTTCCATTATCTAGTACTTCTACTCCCATTCTACTTTTTGGAAGATCCCTTACATGACCTTTTGAAGATATTACTCTATATTTTTTCCCTAGATATTTTTCAATAGTTTTTGCCTTAGAAGGAGATTCGACTATTACTAAATTTTCTGCCATTTTCTTCTCTCCATAATTTTATAATAAGTAGTATCTTAAAACATTTTTATTAACTTGTCAACTTTTTCCATTGAAAATTAATCGATTTTAGTCAATATTAATGGTTCAGCATTCTCTCTGACAACAATCGTATGTTCATACTGAGCAATGTATGAACCATCATTCGCTACTAATTCCCATTCATCTCTATCTGAATTTCCTACAGTTTTAGCTTTTGTTGAAACGAATGGTTCAACAGCTAAACACATACCATCTTTTAAGATTAGATTATCCCATGGATCAAAATAATTAAACACATGTTGTGGTTCTTGGTGTAATGAAGTTCCAATTCCATGACCAGTTAGGTTTTCAATTACTTCCAACTTATGTTCTTTTATTTTTTTATGTACATGTTTACCAATTTGGTTTATTTTTCTTCCTGCTACCGCATGTTTAATTCCTTCGTAAAAAGCTTCTTTAGCAACTTCACATACTTTTTCTTTCATTGGATCATCTACCTTACCAACAACGAAAGAAATACCTGTATCGGCATAATAACCATCCTTACAACCTGATACATCAATATTAAGAAGATCACCATCTTTTAGTATTTTTGTACTAGAAGGAATTCCATGCGCTGCTTGATAGTTTAATGAAATACATGTATATCCTGGAAAATCATACTCAGTAATTGGCGCAGATTTCGCTCCATATTTTTCAAATAATTCTTTAGCGATATTATCTAATTCTTTTGTTGAAACACCTGGCACTGCTTTTTTAACCATTTCATCTCGAATAGTAGCACAGATGAAACCTATTTCTTTCATTTTTTGTAATTGTTCTTCTGTTTTAATAATCATGCTTTCTCCTTTTATTTAACTAGTTCGAATAAATTTTTAATAGAATAAGTCGGTTTATGCTCTTTAGTTTCTAGATCTTCTAAACTTGTAACACCTGTTTGAACATGAATTGTATCTATTCCACCATTAATACCAGACATAATATCTGTATCATAGTTATCCCCAACCATTACAATTTCATCTTTGCTATAACTAAATAGATTCATAGCACTTTCCATAATGATTTTACTTGGTTTCCCTATAAATGTAGCTGGTGTAGAAGTTGCATACTCTAGATACTTTACTTGTCCCCCGTTACTTGGTACAAAGCCATTTGCTGTTGGTAACAAAGTGTCTGGATTAGTACCAATCAGTTCTGCACCGTTTAATACAGCTTTAGCTGCAGTTGCAAGTTTATCATAAGTAAGTTGTCTATCAAGACCAACTACAACTGCATCAACACCTTCCTCATTTTCTCTTTGAGTGAATGAATTTAAAGTATTCTTAAGCCCTGCTTCACCGATTACATATAAATTTTTATATCCTTTACCTTCAAGATAAATTTTAGTAGCATCACTTGATGTAAATACGTGTTCTGCTGATGTTTCAATATCAAATTTCTTTAAGTGTTCTGCTACATCTTTAGGTTGTCTAGTTGAATTATTAGTTAAAAATAAATAATCTATGTTATTTGTATTTAGATAATCAACAAACTCCTTTGCATATTCTATCTTTTTATCACCATTATAAATAGTACCATCTAAGTCTATTAGATATAATTTATATTGTTTTATACTCATTCCATCTCTCCATTAATTTCATTTATCATAATATATTCAAATATTAGTTTCTTCTATAAGAATAAATTACGCAACTATTTCTATTTTACACCGATTATAAAAAAAATAAAAGCATTAATTAGGATTTTCCTACTTAATGCTTATATAAAATCGTTAAAAATACTATTTAAAAAGACTAGCCATGAGTTCATTTCTGATAATTGTTTCTTCTCATGATACCAAACTATCATTATGACAGATTGTAAAGTTATATACCATTTTAGCCTATTTCTATATTTTATTGTCGGTTCTTGTCCATAAATTTTTAACCACTCATTCCATTCATTTTGTGGAATGTATCGATATAATACAAATGAAATATCAATAGCAGGGTCACAAAGTATAGAGTGTTCCCAATCTACTAAAAATAACTTACCTTGATCTGAAAGTAACCAGTTATCTTTATGTAAATCCGTGTGACAAGGTGTATATTCTACATCGTCATCTGGCAAACACTTCTCTAAATAATTTAGTGCATCGACAATATTACTATTTTTTCTAAGGTCATCAGCAATAATCGATTTCAAATTACAAAGCGATCTAGCTGCTGTTTCTTCAGCATACCCTTGAGCTTTCATAATTTTTTTTAATTTTGATGATCCGTGCACTTTTTTCAAAATTTCAGGTATACGTCTATCAGTCATATCTTCAGTATTTAACGTTCTACCATTTTCAAAATCTTGTGCGATTAATACATCTCCATTACTAATTCGCTTAGTCCATCTTAATCTAGGTACAATGCCTTCTGCAGAAAGAGTTGCTATCATCGGAGTAGTATTTTTTTTAATAAAGTAACGTTGGTTATCTCTTGAACAAAAATAATCTTCGTTATATGTATCATCTAAAGTCCAGCCCATCTGATAATATTCTTTAGACATATTTTATACTGCTCCTTTCTTCAATCTCTTTTTAAAAATTATAATGCACTATATATTTTACATTCTTTAACCATTTTTTTCAAGATGCTATTTTTTAACTAAAATTAAAAATCTCAAAGATATTATAATTTATATATACAAAAATTAGAATTAATATCTTTGAGATTGCTTATTATCTTATTTTTTATAAAATAAACATTATATCAAATAAATATTTTTATAAAATTTATTGTTCGCAACAAAGTTTGTAAATTCCTTCTGCATAAATTGCAGTAGCTAATAATAAATCTTCTACTTCTAAGTATTCATTTGCTTGGTGCATAGTATCTTCTTTACCAGGGAAAAGTAATCCAAATGCAACACCTTTTTTAAGGCAACGTGCATATGTTCCTCCACCTAATACAAACGCATCGTTTTTAGTATCTCCTGTGTGTTTTCTATAAACATCCATTAGTGTGGTTACTAATTCATCATCTTTCGGTACATAATGAGCTTCTTTAGTACTTGTAACTTCTATATCGATATTGTCTACCTTAACTTCATTCAATCTAGCTACTAAATCAAACTTCATAGGATGACGACAATCTGTTGAAACTATACCAACTTTTTTCTCTAAATCATATTCTAGAATACCATAGTTATATGTAGCTTCTCCCATTTCATTATCAGAATAATCAATTCCTAATTTTTCACCGAATGGGTCATTAGCAAGTTTTTCTACTATATAATCTACAAAGTTTTTACCATTAGTATCTAATCCTAATGTACTTAAAAATTCTGCTAATTTTGTTGCACCATTAATACCATATTGTGGAGTTGATCCGTGTGCAGCTTTACCTTTAAGTGTAAGTTTAATTGTATCTTCAACAGTAACTTCACCTTCCAGTTTTTCTTGTGCTAAAAAGTTTTCGAATTTTTCTTTAACATCTGATACTTCACCGACTAATTCCGCTTTTGCACTGGCAATAACCATATTTAAAACTTGACCACCATTAAATTTAACAAGTTTATAATTATAGTTTCCATCTTCAGCAACAAATTTCAATTTGTGATCAAAAGTTGCTCTTGCTTTTTCAGCATACACTAATGGGAACATTGCATCTGGCGTAAATCCAGAAGCTGGTTGTTCTTCATGTTTAAAGTACGCTTCAACACATCTAAATCCAGTTTCTTCATCACTACCAATAATAACTCTTACGCGTTTATTCCATTTTACACCAAGTTTATCTAATAGCTTAACCGCATAATAAGCCGCCATTGTAGGCCCTTTATCATCTAATGATCCACGGGCAAATATTTTTCCATCTCTTATTTCTGGTTTAAATGGATGACTAGTCCAGTCTGCTTCTACTACAGGCACTACATCAACGTGACCAAGAATACCAAATAATTCTTCACCTTGACCTACTTCAATATGTCCAGCTTTATTTTCCACTAATTTAGTCTTGTAACAATCACGTTCACCAAAAGATAAAATTAAATCTAATGCTTCTCTTGGTCCGCTTCCAAATGGAGTTTCCTCAGTTATATCTGTTCCTAAAATTGAACGTACACTCAATAACTCAAATAAATCTTTAAGTAAGTCCTCCTTATGATTAAGAACCTCTTTTTTAAAATCTATACTCATTATATATCCCTCCGTTATTTATTTAATTTATTTAGTTCCTCTTCTGTTAAATATCTATATTCACCTAATTTTAGACTCTCATCTAAATTTAAACTACCAATAGATAATCTCTTTAAATATGTTACCATTGTTCCTAATGATTTCATCATTCTTTTCACTTGATGAAATTTTCCTTCAGTTATGTATATATTTGCTTTACTTTCAAACTCGCTGCTTTCTAGTATTTCTAATTTAGCAGCCTTACATTTATATCCATCTTCTAGAGTTACACCAGCTTCAATAAGTAAAAGATGCTCATCTTTCAATTCTCCACTTACCTCAACATAGTATTTTTTTACTACATCTTTTTTGGGAGATATCAATCTATGAGCTAACTCTCCATCATTCGTCAGCAACATAAGTCCTTCAGTATCCTTATCAAGTCTACCGACTGGAAATACTTTGTGAATGCGATCTTCTTCTTTTAAAATATCCACAACTGTTTTTTCAATCGCATCTTCTGTTGCAGATATCGTGTCTTGCGGCTTGTTCATCATAATATAAACATATTTTTGATAAACTAACCTTTTTCCATCTAAAATTACCTGATCATTGCTCTCATCAACTTTATAATCAGGACTTTTTATTAATTTATCATTAATTAATATTCCCTTTTTAATAACTTTTTTCGCTTCTGCTCTACTTAATGTCGTAGTTGTACTAATAAATTTATCTAACCTCACTATGCTTATCTCCTTAATCTTCTTAAAGATGAAATTTTAATTTTTCTACCAAATAAATATTCATCGAATTTCATCATAGTTATACTGAAGAAATAGATAACAATACCAAAGATTGCACAAATCATAATTAGTATCATACTTGAAATTTTTGATTCAATAACAAAGTTAGATAATATAGATTCATAAATAGCTGCCACTGTGACAAACATGATAAAACAACTACTTAAGATTATTAATAATCTAGTGAAGAACTCAAAAATTTTAAGTCTAACCGCTGTATTTATAATAACTAAGTTTATACTAATCATCACAAGGTAAGTTGTGATTGAAGATAAAATCACACCATTTGTCTCAAATTTCATTACAAATGGAGTAATAGTTATATATTTAACTACCAACCCCACTATAATCGCTGCAAGGTTTAATAATTGCTTATTTACAGCTTGCATAATTATACTTGTTAAACTATAAATAGAATATAGCACCGCTAGAGGTAAATAAAATCTTAGTAAATCAGCATTTTCTAAACTTCTACTATAAAAAGCAGAATAAATTGGATCAGCAAGAACATACATTCCAACTAGAGCTGGAAGTACAATCATCATTAGTGATAAAATAACTTTATTAATTTGACTACTAACAGTTATTCTATCACCTTTGGCAAATAGTCTTGTTATAGAAGGTAAAAATGTACTAGAAAATGCTGGTGCAATAGCAACAGCAATCATTACGACTTTATTGACAAGCTGTAACGCTGAGAATTTTCCATCTACAATATCTGCTTTCCCTATTTTTGTCATCCCATGAATAAAATTATGTTGGTCTATAATATTTAAAATTGGAAATAGACCTACTATAAATATAAATGGTATAGAAACTGAGAAGAACTCTTTCACTAATGCTGATGTTGTAATATCAAGTTGCACTTCATCTTCTTCTAAATTAAAATCTAAATTCCGTTTATTTTTAGAATAAAAAAAGAAAAGTACAATTAAAGAAAAAACAGCTCCAACTGCAGCTGCAAATGTAGCACTAACATTCCCTTCAACTACTCCGTAACCTAATACCTTCATGATGAAATATGTTGCACCTAACATAAACGCGATTCGAGCTACCTGTTCAATAAATTGACTCAGCGCTGAAGGTAGCATTATCTCATGCCCTTGGAATAATCCTCTAAGACCTGAAGATACTAAAACTAATGGAATACCAAAACTTAAACTTTTAAGCACCAAGGCACCATCTTGTGGAGTAAATTTTTGTTGATTACTTATAAGAATCTGATCCGATATAAATCCTGAACCAAAAAATAAGATACAAAAACCAACTATCCCCATTACTACTAGTAACCAAGATCCTAGTTTATAAATTCTTCTACTAACACTATATGCTCCTATTGCATTATATTTGGCAACCAATTTTGCTATTGCAAGAGGTGTTCCTGCTCCGGATATCTCAAGTATTGTAGCATAATAGCTATATCCATAATTGAATAAAGCCATTTGCTCCTCTCCACCAATTATCTGATAAAAAGGAATAAGATATACCGCTCCTAAAATTTTCGTTAAAATTAAACTTAAACTAAGTATCGCAGTCCCTTTAAACAAGGAATCTTTTTTCAAAATTTTCACATCCAAACTTAATATTTAATTGTAATATATATTTTTTATAAGTATAAATATTGATAGCAGTATACTAATGCAGTAACTAAACTGTATGCAGCCACCAATTTCAATACTTTATCCATACGTCTTCTTTTTATTTTATTATTTGCTACTAATACTATATATGAACCTAGTAATAATACGAAAGTTATAATAAAAACTATAACAGATAAAAATATCGCCATACTATCATCCTTTCTTTTTTATATAACCTTATTTTATCATGATTTTAAAAATTTTTAAACATACTTTCTTTCATAAATATAAAAAACACATACAAAATCTCTTATTATGTTTACATATTTTTATTTTTGTTAGATTTTCTAACATACACTTTATTTTGTTTGTATTTTTTGTTATCATACTATATAGATATAAAATATTTATTTCACAAAATCTTATTAGAGAGGTACTATTATGGGGTTTAAAGAATTACAAAAAAATCTTCCAGTTTTTTCCATAAGTGTAGTAACAAAAATTACTCAACTTACTGCAAGACAAATAAGATACTATGAAGAAAAGAAACTCTTCACTCCAAAACGTACTGAAGGTAATACTAGGCTTTTTTCTTTTAATGATATCGATAAATTATTGACTATTAAAGATTTACTGACAAAAGGCTTTAGTCTAAAAGCTATTGATGAAATCATTAATGAAAAAGAAGTACCTGCTGAAACAACTCAAATCAGACAGATTATCCATAACGATATTTTCGCAGGGCCAAACGGTTTACCTAGAGAACGCTCAATTGGACGTGGTGATTTATCTAGATTTTATAACAACAAAAAGAATAAATTTTAGTGTTAGATTTTTTTACAATAATTTTCTACAAAATAAGGAGACAACATGGCTAAAACTATTACTAGAGAAGAAATAATTAAAAGAATTGAAGATGAAAACGTTAAGTATATTCGATTACAATTTACTGATATTACTGGTACAATTAAAAATGTGGAAGTACCTGTTAGTCAAATTGAAAAAGTATTAGATAATAAAATGATGTTTGATGGTTCATCGATTGAAGGTTTTGTACGAATTGAAGAAAGTGATATGTATCTTTACCCTGATTTAAACACATTCTTAATATTTTCTTGGGACAGCGAATACGGTAAAGTAGCTCGTTTTATCTGTGACGTTTATACTGTAGATGGAAAACCTTTCGCTGGTGATCCTCGTGGTAATTTAAAAAGAACACTTGAAAGAATGAAAAAATTAGGTTTTGATACTTTAAACCTTGGACCAGAACCAGAATTTTTCTTATTCAGACTAAAAGAAAATGGTGAACCAAGTTTAGAATTAAATGATAATGGTGGTTATTTTGATCTTGCTCCTGTTGATTTAGGAGAAAACGTACGCCGTGACATCGTTCTTGAACTTGAACGCCTAGGATTTGATATTGAAGCAAGTCACCACGAAGTTGCTCCAGGTCAACACGAAATCGATTTCAAATATGATGATGTAATTTCAGCTTGCGATAACATTCAAACATTTAAATTAATTGTAAAAACTATTGCTAGAAAACACGGTTTACATGCTACGTTCATGCCGAAACCAATTTTTGGTATTAATGGATCTGGAATGCACTGTAACGTTTCTATGTTCAGTAATGGTGAAAACAGCTTTTATGATGAAAACAGTGAAAATGGATTAAGTGAAGTAGCATCACACTTTATCGCAGGAATTCTTAAACACGCTCGTAGTTTCACAGCTGTATGTAATCCAACAGTAAACTCATATAAACGTTTAGTACCTGGTTATGAAGCACCTTGCTATGTTGCATGGTCAACTTCAAACCGTTCACCTCTAGTTCGTATTCCTGCCGCACGTGGTAAATCTACACGTGTTGAAGTTAGATCAGTAGATCCAGCTGCAAATCCATACTTAGCTATGACAACAATCTTAGCAGCAGGTCTAGACGGAATTGAAAATAAACTAGTTCCAGCACCTGAAGTTAGAAGTAATATTTATGTTATGACTCGTGAAGAAAGAATCGCAAATGGTATAGATGAATTACCTTCAACACTTTATACAGCACTAAAAGAGTTATCAACTTCCCCTATTATGAAAGATGCATTAGGAGACCACATCTTCTATAACTTTATAGAAGCAAAATCAATCGAATGGGATTCATTCAGAACTCAAGTTACCGATTGGGAAATTGATCAATATTTAAAAAATTATTAAT
>CAUUCZ010000046.1:0-8970 GCA_963543895.1 uncultured Gemella sp.
AGAAGAAGTTATAAAAGTTTACGAATTTATCGAATTTAGAACCGTTATAACGTCCTGCATACATCCCCATAGGAATTGCGATTGCATACATGATTACCGCTGTAAATAATGACAGGTTAAATGTATTAAAAATTCTTTCTCCAAGAAGTGTTCCTACTGATTTACCAGTAGTATAACTTAGTCCGAAATCTCCGTGCATAAAGTTATTCAACCAAGTTAGGTATTGTTGGTACCAAGGCTCATAGAATCCACTCGCTTGACGAATCGCTTCAATTTGCTCTTGAGAGATTTTTGGATTTTCTGCTAAACCACTGAATGGATCCCCAGGCATAAGTTTAGCTAGACCAAACACTAGTACACTAAGGATGAATAACTGTGGTATCATTACTAAAAATCGTTTTAAAACTACTTTCCACATTATACTTCTCCTCCTTTCATTGCTACATAGTGTGTTTCTGTTAATTTCTTAAGTGGATATACTCTTCCATCTTTATCAAAATAATCATTATAATGTTTTTGATATTCTTCTTCAACAGCTTGTCTTATTTCTTTTACTTCTTTAGCTTTATCTAAATTAGTACTTGGAATAGCCGCAATAAGACGTTTTGTATAAATGTGTTGTGGATTATTGTAAATATCTTCACGTGTTCCACGTTCTACGATACGACCACGATACATGATATAAATGTAATCACACATATGTTTAACAACCCCAAGGTCATGAGAAATGAATAGATAACTTATATTAAAATCTTTTTGGATTTTCTTCATGAAGTTTAGAACCTGTGCTTGAACCGAAAGGTCAAGAGCTGATACTGGTTCGTCAGCTACGATTAAACGAGGATTACATGCAATCGCACGCGCAACCCCAATACGTTGACGTTGTCCACCTGAGAATTCAAATGGATATTTGTACATAGCTTCTTCACCCATACCAACGATATTTAAAAGTTCTAGTACACGTTTTTTTGTATCTTCTTCAGATAAATTTTCAAAGTTACTAATAGGCTCTGCGATAATATCTATAATACGTTTCTTAGGATTTAAACTAGACATTGCATCTTGGAAAATCATTTGAACATCGCGATTATATTTAAGTTTTTTACGAGCTGATTTTTTAGTAACGTCTTCTTCTTTGTAAATAATTTGTCCATCAGTTGCTTTTTCTAAACCTAGAACAACTTTACCAACAGTAGTTTTTCCACTACCACTTTCTCCGATTAGTCCATAAGTTTTTCCAGCTTCGATTTCAAGATCAACTCCATCTACTGCATAAACATGGTCTTTAATTGTATTAAAAAATCCACCACGAATAGGATAATGCACTTTTAGATTTTCAACTTTAAGCATTGTTCTCCTCCCCTTTAAATTCAAAGTTTCTGTGACATGTACAACGTACATGGTGTCCTTCCTCTACTTCATGTAAAGTCGGATTGTGTTCGTGATCTTCTTTTTTAACCCAAGGGATACGATCAGCGAAACGACATCCTTGTCTATCTAAAGTTTTTAAAGATGGAACCATCCCTTGAATAACGTAAAGATCATCACTAACATCTTCATCATCAAGTTGAGGAATACTACGTAATAAACTACGAGTGTAAGGGTGTTGAGGGTTTTTAAAGATTTGCTCTGCAGTTCCAATTTCTACTACTTCCCCGGCATATAATACAGCTACTCTGTCAGCCATCTCAGCAACTACCCCAAGGTCGTGCGTAATTAGGATAATTCCAGCATGCATCTCTGCTTGAAGTCCTTTAATAAGGTCTAAGATTTGCGCTTGGATTGTCACATCTAGAGCTGTTGTTGGTTCATCTGCGATAAGAACACTTGGTTTACAACTCATCGCCATAGCTATCATTACACGTTGACGCATACCACCAGATAATTCGTGAGGGTATTGTTTTGCACAACGTTCAGGATTTGGAATACCAACTTGTGTTAATAACTCAATAACACGTTTTTGTCTTTCTTCTGCACTTAGTTCTGTATGATAAATTAACGCCTCTTCGATTTGTTTCCCAATTCTGTGTAGTGGGTTTAATGAAGAAAGCGGATCTTGGAATATCATCCCAATATCTTTTGTTCTAATTTTATTCATTTCATCTTCTGTTAAATCTAGTATGTTTTTCCCGTTAAAAATAATTTCTCCAGTAGACTTCGTTAGATTTTCATTATGAAGACGCATAATAGTTGTCGCTAATGTAGACTTACCACAACCACTCTCTCCAACGATAGCTAATACTTCGTTTTTATATAGGTCCAAACTAACTTTATCAACAGCGTTAAAGTAATCATCTTTGATTCTAAATGCTGTCTCTAGATTTTTAATCTCTAATAGTTTTTCCATTCGCCTATCTCCTTCCAATAACATTACTCAATAAATTAATACAATTTTAAACTTTATTTCATTTATTTTCATTTTTATCTTGTTTTTTATGGTCATACTTTTTTAAAATTACAACTGTATAAAAAACTACATAATACTATATTATAAAATTTTTAGAAAAAAAGCAATAAAAAAATAAAAATTTAACGTAAAAAAACTAGAATTTTCTGAATATTTACAGAAAAGGCTTTCGTTTTCACATGTAAAAATCGTTTTATTTTTCCACTATTTTTTTCCACTATTTTATAGAAGAAAAAACTAAGGTCAACTTATAAAATCTATCATGTAGATAAATTTTTTCAAGTTATCCTTAGTTTTTATTATATTTCTATTATCTTAGTCGGAATTACTGGATCAGTATCCATAATAACTATTTTATCATTACAATCGATAGTTTTATCAGCTTCTAAAACACAATCTATATCCTTGTGTTTAAGGGTCATATCCGCTGACATACGCGCAAGTTCTTTCGTATTGTTTTGCTCACTTAGGTGGGCTAAAAAGACATTTTTCGTATTGTCTCCTACTATCTTTGTCAGATAATTTGCAGAATCTGTATTAGATAAGTGACCCATATCTGATAATATACGCTGTTTAGTTGACCACGGATAAGGTCCACTAAGTAGAACATTCTCCTCATGATTACTCTCATAAACAATTGTATGAGAGTCTTTCACATAATCAATCATCTTATCAGACACATAGCCCGTATCTGTAAGAATGCTAACTCTTTTTCCATTACACTCAAAAGTATAAAATTGTGGATTTATAGCATCATGACTAACTCCAAAACTATTAACTACCACATCATCAAAAATTTTACTTTCCTCTTTTTCAAAATGAAATTTAAGATCTGAGTTAATTTCACCACATTTTGTCATATTCTGCCAAGTAAGTGCGTTGGCATATACCGGAATATTGTACTTTCTCGCTAGTACCCCTACTCCTTTAATATGATCTATGTGTTCATGCGTTACAAAGATTGCATTTATATCTTTAATATCACGCTCTATTTGCGCTAAGTTCTCTACTACTTTTTTCCCAGTCAGTCCAGCATCTACTAAACATCTAAAATTATTGTGCTCTATATAGATACTATTTCCACTACTACTGCTGGCTAATACCGATAATTTCAAATTGCACCTCCATACTAAAATTTTACACCTTTATATTATACCACTTTTGCAATTCTTTAGATAGAAAGAACTACAATCTTAAACATTCCTAATCGTCTCTTAATATATTTTAAGTAAACACTCCTCTAGAATCTTGTTAAAATAGGCTACTCTTGTAAATTGTCAGAAAAATTTAAAAAATTACAAAAAAGACTTGTATTCTAAAAAGATAATGTGTATAATAAAAACAACAAAACGAGAAGGAGGAACTACAAATGAAACAAACAACAACTTTAAACTCTTGGCAAAACTGGTGTAGATAATGTTGTGTGTATGTTTTTATGACGTAGACGCAACTTTAGTGTACTCTAAAAAGTGTCTATGTCGGCTGTAGAAAAATCGTTTTAAATTTCGCAAAAGGGCCGTATAGAATTCTATACGGTCTTTTCTTTTTAGGGTGAAATACAAAAATTAAAATAATCTTATAGACAATTCGAAAGGAAATAAACAATTATGACAAACTTAGAAAATAACTTAAACAACTTAAAAGGATACTTTGGAGAATTTGGGGGAAGCTTCGTACCTGAAGTTGTTCAGAAAGCTCTTGACGAACTGGAAGCAGCTTATGATAAATATAAAGATGATGAAGAATTTTTAGCAGAGTATGCTCATTACTTAAAAGATTACTCAGGACGTGAAACTCCACTATACTACGCTGAAACTTTAACAAACCACCTTGGAGGAGCAAAAATCTACCTTAAACGTGAAGATTTAAATCACCTTGGGGCACACAAACTTAACAACGTTATTGGGCAAATTTTACTTGCAAAACGTATGGGTAAAAAGAAAGTTATCGCTGAAACTGGAGCGGGTCAACACGGTGTAGCTACAGCTGCGGCCGCTGCAAAATTCGGTATGGAATGTGAAATCTACATGGGAGCTCTTGATGTAGAAAGACAAAGATTAAATGTATTTAGAATGGAAATGCTTGGAGCAAAAGTTCACGCAGCTCAAGAAGGAGAAAAAACTCTTAAAGAAGCTGTTGACGCTGCATTCAAAGCATGGATTGAAAATATCGATGATACTTTCTACGTACTAGGATCAGCAGTTGGTCCTCACCCATACCCAACTATCGTAAAAGACTTCCAAAAAGTTATTAGTAAAGAGGCAAAACGTCAAATCCTAGAAAAAGAAGGTCGTCTTCCTGACTTAGTAGTAGCCTGTGTAGGTGGTGGATCTAACGCAATCGGTGCTTTCGCTGAGTTCATCCCTCATGAAGAAGTAGCATTACTAGGAGTTGAAGCCGCTGGTCGTGGTCTTGATACAGATCGTCACGCAGCAACACTAACACTTGGTACTGTAGGTGTTGTTGATGGTATGAAAACTTACGCATTATTCAACGAAGACGGTTCAGTAAAACCTGTTTACTCAATCTCTCCAGGATTAGACTACCCAGGTATTGGACCTGAGCACTCATTCCTAAAAGATGCAAAACGTGCTGAATACGTAAGTGCAACTGACGATGAAGCTGTCGATGCTTTACTTCTATTAACTAGAACAGAAGGAATTATCCCAGCAATCGAAAGTTCACACGCTCTTGCAGAAGTAATCAAACGCGCTCCAAAACTAGATAAAGATAAAGTAATTATCGTTAACGTATCTGGACGTGGAGACAAAGACGTAGCCGCAATTGCAGACTAC
This sequence comes from uncultured Gemella sp., assembly GCA_963543895.1. Lineage (GTDB taxonomy): Bacteria > Bacillota > Bacilli > Staphylococcales > Gemellaceae > Gemella. Next base: position 5,203 of record CAUUCZ010000046.1, read on the forward strand.
TTAGAAAATAGAAACAAATAATATAACAACAAAACATCGCATACTAGCTTTTCTAATATGCGATGTTTCTTTTATTATTATTTTTTGAATTTTTTATGTAATTCTGTATAGAATAATAATCCAACTACAGTAAGCCCTATTCCACCTAACGCTAGAGATGTTTGAGATATCAGAGTACTTACTAAAGTATATACCCCACCTAGAATAGCTATTATAGGAACTATTGGGTATAAAGGTACTCTATATGGTCTTTCTAAGCCTGGTTCTTTTTTACGAAGTATGATTACTGCAAGGAATGTTGCTGTGTAGAAGAACCACATTACAAACACTAATAAGTCTGTTAACATATCAAAACTACCAGTTAACATCATTAAGAATGCTATTACTAGAAGTAATAATCCCGCATTCACTGGCACTGCACCTTTATTTAACTTCGTCCATACGTTTTTAAATGGAATCTGTTCACTTTTCGCCATTGCATAAGGTACACGAATTCCAGCCATTGAGAATCCGTTAATCGCTCCATATACACTAATCAGTATACCAATTGTGATAATTTTACCACCAATACCACCGAACAACTTAGCAGCTACTTCACTGGCTACAGTTTGATTACCTGCAACATGATCTAATGGTAAAGTCATAAGGTAAGCTACATTTATAAGTACATATACAACCATAACAACTGCAAGCCCTAGGAAAATCGCTCTTGGTAAATCTCTCTTAGGATTTTTCATCTCTCCTGCCATACTTCCTACGTTCGTCCACCCTTCATAGGCAAACATCGCAGCAAGTAAAGCTCCACCTAATCCACTAGCGAATGAAATATCTTTCCCCGCTTCTATAGGGAATAATTGCAACGGTTGAGAGTCAGTTTGAAATAATCCAAATGCAATAATTACTATTAATGGTATCAGTTTACAAATAGTAGCTACAGTCTGAATCGTTCCTCCGATTTTCCCACCTAAAAAGTTTAGAAACATTAACGATGCTGCTGCAGCAATGGCTATAGGAAGATGCCAAGTCTTATCTAAATTTAATAAATTTAAAACTTGTGTAGAGAAGATAACCGCAAGAGCTGCTATCATCGCAGGGAAATAAATCACCGACTGCGCCCATCCTAATAAGAATGCTGCAGTTTTCCCATAAGTTCTCTCTATCCAAACGACCATTCCTCCAACTTCAGGAATAGATGCCGCAAGTTCTGCAACAGTAAGACCAGCACAAATAGTAATAATACCAGCAAGAACCCACGCTAGTAATCCTAGACTCATCGTCCCTGTAGTCTTATAAATAACAGCCGCTTTGAAAAATACTCCTGCTCCTATTACTGAGCCTATTACAGTCATAAAAGCCGGCATAAAGCCTATTGTTCTTTTCAGTTCACTCATTAAATAATCTCCTTATTTCACATAATTTTTTATACTTAATTATAACCTTTTATACACTAAAAATAAAAAAGAAAAGACTCAAAATTTGAATCTTTTGAATCTTTTCTATAATATATTCTCCTATTTCCCAAATAGCAGCTTGAAGAAGTTTAATTTTTGACCGTATCTTAATGTTGCCAGTCTATAAACTCTAACACTTGCAAGTGCTACAAGTAATGTAGTTACAGCTAATATACCATAAGATAATCCTAATTCTTGCATAGATACGTTGCTTATAGCATAACGTGTAAACATTACAAAATATGATGTAAATGGAACATATGATAAAATTTCTGCTAGTTTAGTATCTCCAGTTGAACCCATAATATAGTAGTTAACAAAGAATGCTCCCATAAATGTTAACATCGGTAAAGTTATCGCTCCGTTAACATCCTCAATCTTACTAACTAATGAAGCAAATGCCGCGTACATAAACATAAACATTACGAATCCAGTTAACGCAAATGCTAATCCTACACCAAGAACTTTTAAATCTACATTTTCTATAATGTGTTTGATATTATCACTATATCTAGAACCATTGATTTTTAGACCTGCGAATAATCCCCCAACAATTAAGCCCATTTGAATAAGTACTGCAACCGATAAAGCTAATACTTTTCCTAAAATTAATGTTCTAGGATTTACAGTGACTACTAATAACTCCATAGCTCTATTACTTTTCTCTTTAACTACATTTGTTGCAACTACACTACCGAATTGGATTACTGTCATATAAACGATGAATGTAAGAACATAAACTACCACAACATTTACTACTTGAGTTTGAGCATCAGAATCTCCACTTACGTTTACAGGTACAGGTTGAGGTAAATGTGATTTCACGTTAGTTACTTTATCATAATCTAATCCATTTTGTTTATAGACTAATTTCTCTACATTTTTTCCAAAAGCTTCTTTAAATTCACTGCTATCTTTACTAAAGATAGATTGTCTAGATAAATATTCATAACTATCTTTAGTTATGACGATACCTTCATCTAATTTTTTAGCTTTAATATCCTTTTCTAAAGCATCTTTACTATCGTATTTTTTAGCTTCTTTTAGATCGTCTAATTTAATATTTACATCTTTTACAACATATGCGCTACGAGTGAAATTATCGTTGCTCTCACCTTTAAAAATGTTACTATTAGCGATCGATGGTACAAATGTTATACCTATAGCTATAATGAAATACAATGCCATAATAACTTTTGTCGCTTTTTTCGCAAAAAATTGTTTAAACTCAAAATTAAATACTGTACTAAAATTTTTCATAATTACTTACCTACCTGTTCTTTGAAAATATCTTCTAACGAAGGTTTATAAAGTTTGAATTCTTCTATATTAAAACTACTTCCTGCAAGTTTTGCTAATAATTCTTTTTTAGCACCCTCTTCTTTGAAATCAAGAAGCACTCCCTCTGGAACTAATGAATACTCAATACCTAATGGTATAGACTTAAGATTAGCAAGCAGTTCCTCTTTCTCAAAACCACTAACACTCAAGATCATTTTTCCATGTCCTAATTGTTTTTTAATATAATCTAGATTCCCACTTAGAGTAATTTTCCCTTTTTCTAATATATTAATATCCTCACAGAATGTTTCTACAACTGGCATTTGGTGAGATGAGAAAATAACAAGTTTATCTTTTTTGATAAAATCTGTAATTATTTCTTTTAATTTTGATACGTTCACCGGGTCAAGTCCACTGAACGGTTCATCGAAAACAAGAATATCTGGATCATTCATAACACTTTGGATAATTTGAATTTTTTGGGCATTACCTTTAGATAATGTTTTTAATGCTTGTTTATTATCCTCTAGTTCGAAGTACTCTAACCATTTTTTCGCTTCTGTTTGCGCAGCTTTCTTCTTCATACCTTTTAACATTCCGAAGTACGTAAGCTGATCTACAAGTCCAACACCATCGTACATTCCGCGTTCTTCTGGTAGATATCCAATTTTCACCTTACTGTGATCTAAAGGTTTCCCATCTAGTAAAATCTCCCCTTTGTCAGGCTTGAATATATCTAGCAGAATTCTAAAACTCGTAGTCTTACCACTACCATTTCGTCCTAAATATCCATTAGCCACTCCACTTTTCGCTGTGAAGTTAACACCTTTAAGAACCTTTTTATTTCCAAAACTTTTCTCTACATTTTTAAATTCTAAAATCATAGCCCTTACCTCATTTCCTAACTTATTAAAAGTTAAATCCCTTTTTTATTCTTCATTATTTTTTATTTCTTTTGTTAACTTGAAATATTTCGGTAAAAACATTCCAAGTCCACTTATACAGTAACCAAATATACCACCTATTAATCCACCTA
>CAUUCZ010000047.1:0-8783 GCA_963543895.1 uncultured Gemella sp.
GCATATTCATAATTTGAATAATCTAAAAATCTTTTAGAGGTGTTTATTGTAGTCTGTAATATTAACATAAGTAGTAAGGTTAGGATTACTAATAAGAATAAAGATACTGTCAATTCTAGCAAGGTGAATCCCTGTTTAGATTTAGCTATAACTGATTTTTTCACCAGTCTCTTCATCCTCAATACTCGCTGAATTTCCACTCACACTTATGTAATAATTTTTTCTCTTTGTAGTGAAATTTTGATCCTTATAGTGACTACAGATTTCTTCATACAATATCTCTTTCATCTCTAATTCTTTTTCAATTTTGTAAAGATTAGAATATTGCCTTACCATATTTGGAATTAAAAATACAAATAGCAATGAACATATAAACAATGCCCCTATCAGTTCTACAAAAGTAAATCCTTTTTTATTATATTTCATCTAGCGTCACATATCCTGTATCTAAATGAACTATTATTCGATATAAACTATTATCAAACTTTACATCGACGGTATTCGCTTTAGATATTAGATTTCCTCTCCAATATTCGAATTTCACTGAAGCTGCACCAAGTTTTGCTTTACCATTTTTACGTATTTTCTTCCAATACTTCTGACCATCATATAAAACTGTGTACTCACCATCACTTGAGAAGAAGCAGATATAAGATCTATCCTTACCTAAGCTCTTAGTTTGAATAGTATAAATTTCTGATACTAACTCATTAACGGCTAATCTTTCCTGATATTTCTCATAAGTATTTATAGAGATTCTTGATAAAATTATCACAATAATACTAACTATCATTAACACGGCTATCATCTCTACCAAAGAGAATCCATTTCTATTTTTGAAGTGTTGCTTTACCATTTGCTATTACTATTTTCTTACCATTAGGTGCTGTACTAGCTTTATCTGCAGGGCCATCTAAATAATGTTTCTCAACTAGTTTTTCAAATGTAACATCTTTATCTTTTTCATTTATTTCATAAGCTGTAACTTGTGATTGTACTGTTTTTTCATAAGCTTCTGAACTTTTATCTTTAGCAGTGTCTATATTCTTAGTAATATTAGGGATTATAAGAATTAATAGAATTGCGATTATAAAGAGTACTATTAACATTTCTATCAACGTGAAACCGTCTTTGTTTTTAAACTTTTGAATAATTTTTTTCATAATTCCCTCCTTATTTTAATGAACTTGCCATATTAAAAATTGGAAGTAGTATTACCATATACAGTCCAACAATTACTACAGCTAAAATTCCAAATAAAATAGGTTGTAATTTTTTTAAGGTTCTATCTAATGATGTTAAAAAAGTATCTAACATCAATTCACTGAAAAGTTTTAATTCTTTATCAATCAAACCATTATTTCTTCCGTGGCTTACGAATTTTCTAATTGATTTATCAAAGTATTTAATTTTTCCAATAGCGTCTTCGAAACTTATACCTTTATCTAATTCATGTAAAATTTCTTTAGCAAATTCTGTTAAATAATAATCATAGTTTTCTTCGACAATTACTTCTAAAGCAGTTTTTAAAGAAAATCCACTCATAAGGAATAAACTTAACTCCATAGAAAATCTGTAAGAAAAATATAGTTTAGAATAGTTCCTAATCTTAGGAATATATAATAGGGTCTTTAAAAATAGATGTGGTTTGTATTTAATTGTATAAAATAAGTAACTTATACCTAAAAGGGTAAATAAAATTATAATGGAAATGAATTTTGGAATATAATAAAGTGATTTGATTAATATAATGGTTTGGAGATCCATCTTAATATTAGATGAAGTATAGATGTTCTCAAATTGTGGAATTACTAGCGCATTAAATACCATAATAAGGCATATTAATGTAAGTGTTAGGAATAGTGGATATCTTAATGTTTTTATTATCTTTTCTTGTTGTATTTTTTGTATTGATAGATAAGTTTCTACTTCGAGTAACATATCTTCAATTCTACCATAGTCTTCAGCAAATTTTATTTTGCTTATAATTAGTTGTGAATAACCAAGATATCCCAATATATCGGATAATTTATTTCCGTTAGAGAGTTTTTCTTTTATCTTTTTAATTTCTTCATCAGCAACTTCATATTGAATTAATAGAAATTCTAAAGAATCTTCTAACATATATCCATGATTTATCAACTCATATAGACGCTTAATAAAATATATTTTATTCTCTTTATCTAGGATTTTTTTAATATCCCCATTTTTCTTTTTCATCATTGGTGATTAATCCTTTTTCGCAAGCTAATTCAAACTTTTTCTCTAAAGAGTTTTTATGTATTTTATTATTTTCTATATATTCATGAATATCTTCTTTTTTTAATATTTCTGTTACTAATCCTCTTTTACCGTTTACTAAATTTACCAATCTTTGCGAAATAATGCAAATCATGGTTTGTTTTATATCTTCTAATGACAGATTTAAATCTCTTAATCGATTTATAACTCCAATAGAATCTTCCGCATGAATTGTACTTAAAACTAAATGTCCTGAAAATGCTGATGTAATTACTTGACCAGCTGTTTTATAATCTCGAATTTCTCCGATTACCATCGCATCCGGATCACATCTCAAGATTGATTTTAAGGCATTATCGTAATTAATTCCTGCTTTTTCATTTACTTGCATTTGTATTAAACTAGGAATCTTTTTTTCTACAGGATCTTCTACTGTAATTACCTGCTTATTCATGCTTGCAAGTTCACTTGCTAATTTATACAGTGATGTTGATTTACCACTCCCTGTAGGTCCTGAAAATAATATTAGACCATTGGCTTTTTTTGAAAGATTATTTATGTACTGACTATCTTCTTCAAAAATACTGTATTCAACATCTTCTAATTCGTTAATAAATATTCTGACCACACAGCCCTCATTTAACTCACTTAGCGGTAAGGTAGAAACACGTAAAAAATAATCTTTGTCATTATAATTATAGACAAAACGACCACTCTGTGGTTCCTTATTCCTTGAAATATCTATATTAGAATTAAACTTTAAAAGCGAGATGATCGCGTCTAACTCCCTATTAGAAAATTGTTCATATTTACTCAGATGACCATTCACCCTGAGTTGTATAAAGGAATTTCCCGACGTATGTGGGTATATATGGATATCACTGGCTCTTTTTTCTATTGCTTCATTAATAATTCGGTTCATTAATTCTTTTACATCAATAGTTATCACCCCTTTTTCTCAAGAAAAGAAAAATATAGGCTAAGTATTACCACTTAGCCTATATTAAAAAACTATTAATTTAATTTACTACATTATAACTCTATAGCCTAAGTATTTGAGTATGTTATAGATTTATATTTCTCGAAAAAGAATATCCCCTAAATCTTCTCAAAACTTCTTCTACTAATTTACAATCCTCACTATCAAGTGATTTAATCATATCAATTACTTCAAAGTGAGTGTCTGCCAACTCTTCTGGTTCCCCTTTTTCAGTTTTATAACCTACCAGTTCATCAATAGAAACGTTATATAATTTAGCTATTGATACTAATGTCGCAACGTTTGGTTCGTTACGCCCGTATTCCCAGTTCGCATATACACCGTGAGATGATAACTCTAGTTTATCTGCTACAGTTGACATAGAGTAATTGTTCATTTTTCGAAGTTTTTTCAAGTTTTGTGCCAGTAATGTTCCTTTATTCTTCAAAGTAATCCTCCTTTCTCATCTATAACTATTATACATCGTTTTCTATAAAAAATCAAATTATATTATAAATTTTCGAACCTTTTTTTCATGCTAATATAAAATATTATTTTCAAATTATGTGTAACATTTACAGAAAAACTACCAAGAACTTTGATATGTCAACCATATTAAAAAATAAAACAACGCTTTTATTAGCGTTGTTTTCATTCATTAAACAGGTTTTTCAACAGTTAATATTTTTATATTTTTCAATAAAGTAGTATAAACATAATTTGCTGCTATAAGGCCAGCAATAGATGGACAAAATGCATTAGATGCTGGTGGAATTTTTGCTTTTCGTATAGCTGAGTCTTGTTTTCCAATTTTTTCTAAATATTCTTTATTAGCTATTGTTGGACTTTCTGTAGAAAATACTACAGGAACTTTTCCACGAACTTTTTCTTTTTTAAATTTAGTTCTTATTACTTTTGCTAATGGACATACCGTTGTTTTGCTAATGTCAGCAATTTGGAATTTTGTTGGATCTAATTTGTTGGCTGCTCCCATTACACTAATAACTGGGATATTATTTGCTAAACAATATTTTATTAAATGTACTTTAAATGTCACGGTGTCGCAAGCATCAATAACAAAGTCTAATGGTTTCTCATAGAATACTGGATATGTGTCTTCTGTGTAGAAATCTTGAATAGCAATAACTTCACATTCTGGATTAATATCCAAAATTCTTTTCTTCATTTCTTCTACTTTACTGCATCCTACTGTTTTAGTAGTAGCATGTATTTGTCTATTAACATTTGTAATATCGATATCGTCTTTATCCATTAAAACTAAAGATCCTACCCCTGAACGTGCTAATGACTCAGCAGCAAATGAACCTACTCCACCAACACCTAGTATACCAACTCTTTTGCTTTTTAATATTTCTAAACCTTCTGTTCCTATAACTAATTCATTTCTCGAAAATTGATGTAACATTTCTATCTCCATATTTCTAATTTTTTCTTTTAAATTAAAAAAGACTGGATACTCTTTTGAACCAGTCTAAAAAAAACCAAAACGCCGTAGATTCTTACCTGAATTGGTCCTGATATAATCAGGTGGGTACGATAGCCTTATCTTCTAAAGTCTTCTCAAGGAAGCATTTTATACTAGTAAGCGATTCTCGTTCCCGTTCAAAAAGTGTTAGGCCCGAATGTATGGTAAGTCTTACAAGCGCTTTAGTTGTATATTTATATTTTACCACACTTACTTTATTAAAACAACCTCAAAATTTGTATAATCAGGTAGATGAACTTGTTTTATTTCTCTAAATCCTATCAAATAAAAGGTTTTCATAAAGTAAAATATTTTTTAAACATATTTTTAATAATCGATTCTTTTATACTTATTTTTTTTATTAAATTTTTATTATTTTAAAAGCTTTTTCAGAAATTTTCCTGTGTAACTTTCATTATTTTTAATTAATTTTTCTGGAGTACATTCTGCAAGAATTGTTCCTCCTCCTACTCCACCTTCTGGACCAAGGTCTATTAGATGGTCACAACATTTTATAACATCCAGGTTGTGTTCAATCACTACTACAGTATTTCCACCATCAACTAGCTTATCTATAATTTTAATCAATCTACTAATATCATCAATATGTAAACCTGTTGTTGGTTCATCTAAAATATAAAGTGTTTTACCTGTAGATTTTTTATAAAGTTCACTCGCTAGTTTAACCCTTTGAGCTTCTCCTCCTGAAAGTGTTGTTGCACTTTGACCTAGTCTTATATAATCAAGTCCTACATGTACTAATGTCTCAAGTTTATTTTTTATCTTAGGAATATTCTCGAAAAATTCGTACGCTTCTTTAATAGTCATGTCTAAAACATCACTGATACTCTTACCTTTATACTTAACTTCTAATGTTTCTCTGTTGTATCGCTTACCTTTACATACTTCACATGGAACATAAACATCCGGTAAGAAATGCATCTCTATTTTTAGAATTCCATCACCACTACAAGCTTCACAACGACCACCTTTTACATTAAAGCTGAATCGTCCTTTTTTATATCCACGTAATTTAGCTTCATTAGTACTTGCGTATAAATCTCGTATGTCATCAAATACACCTGTATAGGTTGCTGGATTACTTCGTGGTGTTCTTCCAATTGGGCTTTGGTCTATATCGATAATTTTATCTATATTCCCTTCAATTCCCTCTACCGATTTCACTACAGTTGTATCGATTTCTTCTTTACTAAGTACATTTTTTACTGAATTAAACAAGATTTCATTAACAAGTGTTGATTTACCACTTCCTGAAACCCCCGTTACTCCTATAAATTTCCCAAGTGGGAATTTTACACTAACGTCTTTTAGGTTATTTTTTCTCGCTTTTTTAATAACGATATATTCACCATTACCTTCTCTTCTTTCTGATGGTACAGCTATTTTTTTGCGACCAGATAGATAAGCTCCAGTTATAGAATTTTCATTCGCCATGATTTCATCAGGTGTTCCAACAGCAACTACTTGTCCACCGTGTTCACCGGCTTTTGGACCAATATCAACAATATAGTCACAAGCTAACATCGTATCCTCATCGTGCTCTACTACTAATACAGTATTCCCTAAATCTCTCATAGATAACATAGTATTAATTAGTTTTTCATTATCTCTTTGGTGTAAACCTATAGAAGGTTCATCAAGAATATAAGTAACACCCATAAGTTTCGAACCAATTTGAGTTGCTAATCGAATTCGTTGAGCTTCTCCACCTGATAATGTTCCTGAAGATCTATCTAGTGTTAAATAATCCAAACCAACATCATTTAAAAACTGTAATCTAGATTTAATTTCTTTAAGTACTAATTTAGCTATTGCATAGTCTTTTTCGCTTAGTTTTATATTTTGGAAAAATTCGTAACTATCTTTAATAGACATTTCACAGACTTCTGCAATATTTTTTTCTGCAACATACACTGATAAGATTTCTGGTTTTAATCTTTGACCTTTACAACTACGGCATGAATCTTCTTTAATATACTTAGCCATTGCTTCTCTGGTTGCTCTAGTCATTCCTGATTTATAACGTCTAAGAATATTATTCGCTACTCCTTCAAAATATACTATACGTGAACGCATAACTCCTTCATCATTAATATATTTATGAGTAATTTCTTCATGATTATTTCCATATAAAATAATTTGTTGTTGTTCATTCTTTAAGTCTTTGAATGGAGTATCCATATCAATTCCAAAGTGTTCACATGCACATTTAATTAAACTTGGATAATATGTTGAAGTCGCATTATTATAAACTAATATCGCACCTTCATTTATCGTTAAATCTTTTTGAATAATTTTGTTAACATCTACAGTTTCGTGCATCCCTAAACCGTCGCACTCAGGACAAGCTCCTTGTGGATTATTAAATGAGAAGATACGAGGCTCTAAATCGCCTAAAGTAAAATCACAATGTTTACAGCTATATTTTGTTGAAAATAGCTGTGTAGTTTCTTCTTTAACATCATCTATTTCTACTAAATCATTATTAGATAAATTTAATGACGTTTCTAATGAATCTGCTAAACGTGTTTCGATTCCTTCTTTAATAACTATTCTATCAATAATTACACTAATTGCATGTTTTTTATTTTTATCTAATTCTGGAATATCTCCAACTTCGTATAATTCACCATCAATTTTGAAGCGAATGTATCCATCTTTTATTAGTTTATCTATTAATTTTTTATGAGTACCTTTTTTATCCTTAACAATCGGCGCTACTATTTGGATTCTACTACGTTCTGGCATTAACATAATAGCATCTACGATTTGACTTATCGAACTACTCTCAATTTTCTCATGATGATTTGGACAATAAATTTCTCCAATTCTTGCATAAAGTAGACGCAAATAATCATAAATTTCTGTTACTGTCGCTACAGTTGACCTAGGGTTTTTGGATGTAGTTTTTTGATTTATTGATATTGCTGGTGATAATCCCTCGATAAGATCAACGTCTGGTTTTTCAAGATTACCTAAGAACTGTCTAGCATATGCACTTAAACTTTCTACATAACGTCGTTGTCCTTCAGCATAGATAGTGTCAAAGGCTAATGAACTTTTACCACTACCACTTAATCCAGTAATAACAACAAACTGATCACGTGGAATTTCTAAGTCTATATTTTTAAGATTATTTTCCCTTGCTCCTTGTATTACAATTTTATTTTTCTTTTGCATAAATTACCTCAAATGATTCTATACAATCAAATTTTTGTTTTTCTTAGTAAAAACTTTAAATGCTCATATACCTCTTTATATTATCATTTCTCAAAAGCCTTTACTCAACTCTCTTATTATAACATAAATACAAATGAATATTAAAAAAGAAAGTTCTGAAATACAATTTCAAAACTTTCAAATTATAGTAAATAACTCTCAAATCGATAAAAAAAGATTTAAAATTTAAACTAAACAAAATTCTGCTTCTTTTTATATATCAAAAATTAAATAATATCTTCTAAATTTTTTATAATATTTTTTAAATTGTTTTCTACTTCATCTATATTACTACCTATACTATTTAATAATTTATTCATATTCTCTTCAAAATCCTTGGGAAGAATTTTAGCATGTTCTTTAGCATATAATATCATTCTCTTTTCTCCTGGATGAGTAAGTTCATTTACTGCAAATATAATATCGAAATAAGATTCTATAAATGCTGCAATACGATGATTTACACTAACTAAATCTCCGCGAGTAAATGCTTTTATAATCTGTTTATCATAAGAAGGTAAATTCCCTGTTAATAAACGAAAATTTTTCAAAATAATATTTTCTTTTAATTCTTTTGGGAATGGTACTGAAAATCTTTCTTGCATTTTATAAAATTCTTTATGCGGATCATAAAGAACTTTACTATTTTTCAAATTATGCCAAAAACATGTCGTGTATCCGTTACTCACTTGATGTTTTTCAACAACATTTTCTATATTATTCTCAAAATCATTTATATTTCTATAAATAATATCTATGTCTATTCCGTCAGATAAAGTACAATTATCTTCTACTTCCCAAAATTGATTTTCTAACTCAATATAAGAACAATATTTA
>CAUUCZ010000048.1:0-8662 GCA_963543895.1 uncultured Gemella sp.
TATTATTATAATTTAACTCAATTGTTGCCATAAAGATCCTTTCTTAATTAAACGAGAGTGACTCAAAAATCGCGATTTTTAAATCACTCCCGTTTATCTCACTAAAAAATCAAAAAATTACTCGTTATAATAATTCAATATACCAAGGTAATATTGAACCCCTACTTTTAATATTTTTTCATCAAAGTTGAAAGTTGGTGTATGCAGTCCTGAAACATAGTTTTTCTCTTCGTTTCTTAAACCTAAGAAGCTATAGTTTATAGGAGAAAGTCTACTGAAGAATGAGAAATCTTCCCCATATAGATAAGCTTCCTCTAACTCAATATAGTCGATATTTTCTTTTTCAATAACTTCTCTAATCACCTGATAAGGAAGTTCATCATTAATCACCGCTGGATATCCTTCAGCAAAATCAACACGAATACTTGCACCAGTAAGATGCTCAAGTCCTACACGCGTATTTTCAATCGCAATTTTGATTGTCGCTAAATCTTCCATACTGTAGGTTCTAATCGTTCCTTCCATATATGCATTCTCAGCAACGACATTCATTGCATCTCCACCGTACATTTTACCAATATGAATAATGTTAGTGTTACGTGCTTTAGTATGTAATGCATTAAGTTTTAACATCTCTTGAAAGAACATTGTAGCTACATTAAGGGCATCAATTCCAGTATTCTTCAAACCTACGTGAGCTGCACGTCCTTTGATATAAATTCTATATTCATTGGCACTAGCCATAACTTCTTTCGGTTTAGAAACTATATGTCCTTCAGGATAATCTGGATTCATATGCAAGGCATAACTTGCTAAAATATTATATGGTGAGAAGTCAAAATCATTGATTAATAAATTTCCACCACCAAAAGTTTCTTCAGCTGGTTGGAATACAAAAATACTATTTACCTTCGTATCATTATTTTTATAATAGTCAGCCGCTTCTATAACACTTCCTAAAAGCATTGTCGTATGTCCATCATGACCACACGCGTGCATTACACCATCATTATTTGATTTAAAATCAACATCATTTTCCTCTGAAATAGGAAGTGCATCAATATCCGCTCTAAATAAAATCGTATCTTTAGTTTCCACACTAGCTTTAAAAATCACTACTAGTCCTGTATCAAGTGCCTCTTGATATTCTATACTGTATTCTTTTAAAACACTAGCGATAAATTCTTTTGTTTTATACTCTTCCAAAGATAACTCTGGATTTTGGTGCAGATGTCTACGCCATGATGTTAAATTCTCTTCAGTAATTACTTTCATCTTCTCTTCCTACTTTGTTATAAGTTTCTTAATTCTGCAATAATGTCTACTTTTTCTTCTGCAACTTCACTACGTGTTTTGATTACTCGCGCAGGAACACCCGCTACTACATCTCCACTAGCTACGTCTTTTGTTACTACACTTCCTGCTGCAACAACGGCATTGTCTCCGATTTGAACACCTTCTAACACTACAGCATTAGCACCGATAAGAACATTGTTACCTACTCGTACTGGTGTAGCATTGGCTGGTTCAATAACACCTGATAAGACAGATCCAGCACCAACATGAGAGTTCTCTCCAACTTCCGCACGTCCACCTAAAATAGCATTCATATCGATCATAGTATTTTTACCAATTTTAGCTCCGATATTAATAACAGCACCCATCATGATAACCGCATTATCTCCAATACTTACATGTTCACGAATTGAACAACCCGGCTCGATACGAGCGTTAAACTGAGTTAAATCAATCATCGGTACACCACTATTACGGCGATCATTTTCTACACGGTGATTTACTACCACAGCTTTGTTAGCTTCGTAAAATTCCACCCAATCAGCGAAATCTGCAAAAATTACTCTTGAATTTCCTTCACCATAAACTTCTAAAGTTTCTGGAAATTCTACATCAGCGTTAAAATTAACGTAAACTTTTACCGGTGTTTTCTTTTTAGATGTTGCTATAAATTTAATAATCTCTTCTGTTGATTTCATTTCTTTCTCCTATTATCTATATAATTTTTTTCTATTTTATATTTAATTTTTACATATGTCAATCTAACTTTATTATAATATTTTTTATTTAAGTGGTATATCAACCACTCTACTTATGAATATTTTTATAAACTTCATAAAAAGGACTCAATAAAACATCTTATAGTATAACCTTGAGTCGCTTCTGACTTTATTATTTTATACCTAGTACATCTTTCATAGAATATAATCTAGGCTCTTCTACAGTGTTAAGCCACTGTGCCGCTGTAACAGATCCTTTTGCAAACATTTTTTTACTTAGAGCTGTATGTTTAATTTCAATTACCTCATCCTCACCAGCAAAAATCACTTCATGTTCACCTACTATAGTTCCACCACGAACTGCATGAATTCCAATCTCTTTTCCTTGGCGTTTCATATCTCCGTGACGACCATAGACTCTATTATAATCTTCTACATCTTTAACCGCATCTACTAACATTTTTGCAGTTCCACTAGGTGCATCCACTTTTTTATTGTGGTGTTTTTCAATAACTTCAATATCATATCCTAGTAATAATTCACTAGCTTTTTTCACTAATTCCACTAAAACATTTACACCTAAGCTGTAATTCCCTGCATAAACTACACCAACATGAGTTGCTAGTTCATCGATTAATTCTAATTCTTCTGCAGTATGACCAGTTGTAGCAATTACGACTTTTGTTGCTGTACGTTTAGCATACTCCACTAGTTCAGTAGTACCTGCGTGATGAGAAAAATCAATAATTACATCAGCCACCTTTTCTAAACTTTCATATGAAGTATAAGTAGGAAATTTCTCCTCTAATAATTCTCGACCTACACCTGCAACGATTTCTAAATCAGTACTATCTTGAATATAATTTCTTAGAACTTGCCCCATAGTTCCATTATAACCACTTAATAAAACTCTCATTTTTACTCTCCTTGTAATGAATTAAGTTTTGTAATTTCTTGCTCTAATCTTGCCGCTAATGTTGGTGCAACATGCGTCATTGGTAGACGATAGTGACAAGCTGATTTTCCGATTAATTCTACACATTTTTTAACTGGCATTGGATTTGGCTCAGCAAATAACATGTGGATAAAGTCTAAATATTTAAGTTGAAGTCCGAAAGCTTTATCTACTTGTCTTTCTAAAGCATATTTACACATTAAGTGTGTCGCTTTTGGATAAACGTTAGCTAAAACAGATATTGTCCCTTTACCACCAGCTAAAATAATCGGTACGTTAATATCATCATTTCCTGAGTAAATATCAATGTTATCCCCTACTAAGTTTCGAACTGCTAAAGTATGAGCAATATCCCCTACAGCATCTTTGTACGCTACAATATTTTTGTGTTGAGATAAGTGTAAGATAGTCTCAGGCGCCATAACTTGCCCTGTTCTTCCTGGTACATTGTAAAGTACGATTGGTAAATCGACACTATTCGCAATTGCTTCAAAGTGTTCGATTAGACCTTGTTGACTAGTTTTAATGTAATATGGTGTTACCACTAATAATGCATCCGGCCCTAATTTTTCAATTTCTTGACTTAATCTAATTGAGTGGGCTGTATCGTTAACTCCACTACCTGCGATAACCGGTACACGACCTGCTACTCTATCAATAGCGAATTTAATTACCGCTACTTGCTCATCGTCAGGCATTGTTGAACTTTCACCTGTAGTTCCCGCTACGATAATCGCATCTGTTCCCTCAGTAATTTGGAATTCGATTAACTCTCCAAATGTTTCATAATCCACACTTCCATCCTCGAAAAATGGTGTTACTATTGCTACTCCGCTTCCTGTATAAATTGTCATAATCTTGTTCTCCTTATATCTATGTTATTTTTGTTTACTTTTAATAATATTTTTTATGTTTTTTTGAATTAAATATCTTGTCTAATTAAATCTTCTAAAGTCTCACCTTTTACTACTAGGCGACTACTTCCATCTTTTACAAATACTACCGGTAATTTCGGCAATCTATTGTAGTTACTACTCATACTATAGTTATAAGCTCCTGTTGATGATACTAACAGTAAATCACCTTGCTCAGCTTTAGGTAATTTTGCATCCATTACTAGCATATCTCCAGACTCACAGCATTTACCAGCAACTGTATAAGTTGTATCAGATTCTTCATTCATCTTGTTTGCTAACATCGCCTCGTATTTTGCTTTATATAATGCATAACGAGGATTATCTGCCATACCACCATCAACGAATACATATTCACGACCAGCAAATGTTTTCTTAACTCCACCAACACTGTATAATGTGCTACCAGCGTTACATGTTAAACTTCTACCTGGCTCAATAACTACCTTAGATAAATCTAAACCGAAATTATCACTTTCACGTTCTACTACTTCGATATATTCTCTTAGAAATTCTGCAAGTTCAAAAGGTCTATCATCTTCTGTATAATAAACACCGAAACCCCCACCTAGGTTAAGAACATTTATAGTTAAACCTAATCTTTCTTGAACTTTTTTCGTAAATTCCATAACCACTTTTACAGCTTCGAAAAATGAAGTTTTCTCGAAAATTTGTGATCCGATATGTGAATGGAATCCTACAAAGTTCAAATTACTTTGGTTATTAATATCTGCGATTAAATCATAAATTGTTTCATCATATACTGAATAACCAAATTTCGAATCATCTTTTGCAGTTTTGATATATTCATGAGTATGAGCATCGATACCTGTATTAATTCTTAATAATACATCTACAGTATTTCCACTCTCTCTTACAATTTCATTAATCATTTCATATTCATAGTCATTATCTACAACGATAGTTCCTACACCAACTTCTAAAGCATATTGTAGTTCCTCACGAGTTTTATTATTTCCGTGGAAATAAGCTCGTCTCATATCATATCCAGCCTTATATGCTGTATGAATTTCACCAAGTGAAACCACATCTACACCTAAGCCTTCTCTACTCGCAATTCTTAATACCTCTAAACAACTAAAAGCTTTCGATGCGTAAAGAACTTCTGTATTAAACCTCGTACTTTTGAAATTATTAATAAAAGTTCTACATTGGTTCACTAACATATTCTCATCATAAACATAAAGTGGTGTTCCGTATTGAGCTTTTAACTCACTAACTCCAACTCCCGAAATATTCAGTTCACCATTTTCTACCGTCATACCATCAAATAATCTCATTACTTTCTCCTTCAAATAAGTTATAAAAAATAGACTACAAGAACAAAAGGTTCTTGTAGTCTAGCTTATAATTCTATACTATTCCTCTTGCCCTTATTATAAAAAGCTCACCATGAAGAAAATGGGCATTTTCTAATGACAGTGCTATGCCTATTCGACATAACCCCAGTGAATTTAATCACTTCGGCGATGCTACCTTTTAAATTAGTCATCGCGGCCTCTTTTTATAATACTTATCTATTTATGTTGTATAAATAATATCATGTTTTAAAATTATTGTCAATAGTTTTCAGAAAATTTTTATAATACTCTATTTTTGAATCATGTATATACACAATTTATAATAGTTGTAATTAACTTTTAAAACAACTATAATATACACATATTAAAAGAAGACGTATTACTACTCTGCGTCTTATAGGAAAAATAAAAGGAAGATAAAATATGATTGACTTTACAAACAACGACGATTTAAATAAAATCATCAGTGACAATGACATAGCTATTATTCAATACGGAACAGCCACTTGCATGCCATGTCACTCAATAAAAAATAGAATTACTACGTGGCAAGAAGATCACAAAGACATCTCAGCATACTACATTTCATTAGAAGAAAATATGGAAATTGCCGCGCAACGCGGTATTCTTTCTGCGCCAACTGTAGAAGTATATATCGAAGGAAGATTATCTATTCAAAAAAGTGGCTACTTCAGTCTAGATGAAATTCTAGAAAAAGTAAGTACTATAAATGAACAGATGAAATAAAAAATATGAGCGATTCAAAGTTATTATTTTTGAATCGCTCTTGTTATTAGTTATAGATTTATCTTGCTAATATATCTACAGGTTCTTCACCTAGTAACAGTTTTACATCATTAATGTCAACAATTCTAAAATCTTTAATTTTTGATTCCAATTGCCTTACTGACTTAGTCACCCTCGAAGTATCAATAAGTAATATCTTTTCATAGTCAGGTGCTTTTTCTTCTGCTCTCTTAAGAAATCTCATAACATGCTCAGGATGTAAATATGTCTGACCTTTATATGATTTTATTTCTACTGCATATTTCTTTCCTTTTTTCTCAAGACATAAATCAAAGTCTGCACTTCTATTTTTTGGTTCCGTAACTTTATAACCAACATTTTTAAAAGCATGTGCTAGTAATAATTCTTTACCTATTGGTGAAGTCAACTTCTCTAAAGCTGCAAGTAATGGTTTAGGTTTAATCTTAATAACAGATTTCTTTAATCCCTCAGGATCTTTTGTTAATAATTTCCTATTAAATCCAATAATATAATCCTCCACTATGGCAAAATGACCATGTGCTATACAGTTTCTAATGGCAGTTAATAAAGCATTTATTTTTGAAAATGTAGTATATTTCGCAACTATTATTTTTTGACAATTAGAACAAATATTCCCCTCAAAAAATCTCCATTCATCATTACTTATAACATCCTTTGAACCTATCCACTTCACATCACGACTTTCATTCATTCCCATTTGATTCATAACATAGGTAAATGAAAATTCATCATATATCTTATCAGAAATTAATTCATTTTTATCTGATTGGTATGAATCAATATTCGGAGTATACCAAAGTAATTTTTTTATTACAGTATCCATTTCTTCTGAAAGCTTAATTGGTCTAGGACTGTGGTGTATTTTATAATTTTTTTCACTTCTACTACTACAACATTTCTTAAACATATCCTTCTCCTAAAGTTAGTAAAATTTTGAAATCAGTTTTTATCAATTTTATTATAACATAGATCATGTACATAAAAAAAGACACGTATAGGTTATATACGTGTTTTTAAGAAAGAATACTAAGTTTTTTATCGCTATTGATTTTCAATAAATCTACTCGCTAATTTATATACTTGTTTGATTTCCCTAGTTTCTAAATTCCAAGTTTTTAATTCTTCACTTATAAGTTCTGGAAATTTTCTACTTATATCCCTTAATGCATTTCCTACTGATTTTCTTACATATTCACTAGTATCTTCTTTTAATGGGGCTATTCTTTTTATTGCTTCTTGTGAATTTTCTTTGAAATATGGTCTACTGGTCCATATCCTTAATCCTTCTGTGACAGCTCTTCTCGTATTCGGATTATCAGACCTTAGCCACTCATCAATTACAGAGATTGAATTTTCATAACCTTTATTTTTACAATATTCATCAAATGCTTTTGCAAGTACCTCTTGCACTCTCCAATTATCATCTTTAGATACTTCATCTCTCATAAAAGTTAGGATATCACTATTATCTGATAAATAACCGAAAAGAAACACACCGTACATTCTAACTTGATATACTTTTGATTCATATGACAAGAAAGCTAGTCTTTTAACATACTCTTTATCATTAGATTTATAATCATCTAACGCTCTTTTCTCTTCTTCCTTAAATCCACTCTTTATTAAAGAAAATTCTTGCTCTAGGTTTTTAATAAATTCGTTCATACTTAGACATACCTCTTTAATTTCCTTCTAATTCCTTTAAAGTCTGTCCATCTTTTGTTTTCCAATGTGTTAATCCATTAGCATTAGTCCCTAATACAAATGCTGCCGCATAAGAAGCACTTGTAAACAATTGATTTTCCATTAATATTCCATTTGTTATAATTTTAGAGGCAATTAATTGATCACGTAATTTTTTTATTGATTTGGGCATAATTTTTAAATCTTCTAAAGAAACCATACTTCCTTTTAGAACCACAAATCCCTCATTCGTTCTTTTGCATTTCGCTTCAATTTGAAGATTACTTGTTTTATTTTTTCTACTTAAAAATAATAGATCTTCATCTTTTACACCTTCCTCTTCAAGTGTACCTTTGTTTAAAGTCGGGATGAATAATTTGTGTCCTAATGTACCTATTATCATTTCACTATTAGAAAGAATTTCAATTAACTCAGATTCTTTTTCTTCTGTAACATTTCCTATATTCGGTTCATTTTGATTTTTCAATATATATCTATCTGCAAATTTAATTTTTTCTGCAAATTTATTTTCAAGATAATTCAATTCTGTAGGCCCAAAGATATTAGTATCCGTCGTTAAAACTATTACCTCATTAAAGAAATCCATCTTTCCATCTTTAGTATGCTCCAATAACCTTAATAAAAGTGCCTCTCCATTTTTCCTATTTCCAGCTTGACCGACATAAACAAGATTCTTATCCTCTTTATCACTTTTACCTATTAAGAAATATATTCCACTATACTTTAAATGTTGTCTCTGTCTAATCAATTCTGAATTTAGTTTTGTTCTTGGTATTTTGTAAATTACACCTGTCCAATTAGATAGCGTACATTTAATAGAACTCGTTACATCGCCTTCCATCAGGAACATATTAATATTTTTTCCTCCTGACATATCCTCAACTCCTTTCCCTAAATATAACTGCTTTTAAAAAAAGCATATAGAATGTTAGACACTCTATATGCTTAAGGATGATTTGCTAA
>CAUUCZ010000049.1:0-8643 GCA_963543895.1 uncultured Gemella sp.
TTTATTTACAATATTTGTAGAATCTTTAGAAGTTCTGTAGAAATATTTATTATTGTCTGTTGTGATAATGTAATTCTTGTTTGTGATTCCATAACTAGTTTCTTCTAATGAGATTACCTTTTCTTTTAAGATTTTTTCTAATTTATCTAAATTATACATATCAATATCCTCCTTAGTTTCTGAAATATAAAATCCTTTTTCACTATAATTATATAATAAACTAATTAAAGTTCAAAGAAAAACGATTACATTGTCTATAAATTTAATTTTTGAATTTTTATTAAAATACTATTTTTTTTTACAATATTTTTCTATTAGATTTGAAATAAATTTATAAATATACACTATATTATTTATGTGAACTTAAATTGATACTAATCTTTAAAAATACCTGGTATATATAGATATTTTAAATTAAAAATTTATAAAAAAAATGGTGGTTGTTGAAAAAAAACAAGAAATTTGATATAATTATAATGTATAAAATATATTTATATACATATAGTTTCATTTTTAAATATCATAGGAGGTGTGAAATGAAAGAAGTTTTTATTAATAGTGAGTATATTACATTAGCTCAATTCTTAAAATTAGAAGGATTTATAGGTTCAGGTGGAGAAGCTAAATATTTCTTACAAGAAGTAGAAGTTGAGCTTAATGGAGAACTAGAAAATAGACGAGGGAAAAAATTATATTCAAATGATGTAATAAAATTAGAAGGAAACGAATTTATAATAATTAATGAAAATTAAAAGTTTAAAATTACTGTACTTTCGAAATTATTTATCTACGAATATAGATGCACATCCCTCGCTTAATGTTTTAGTAGGAAACAACGCGAATGGAAAAACTAATATTATAGAGTCTATTTTTTGTTTGGCACTTGGAAAAAGCTACAGAACAAAGAGTGATAGTGAGTGTATTATGTTTGGAGAGACAGCGACAGCTATGTCTTGTATTGTAAATAAAAATGATAAAGATCTAGACATAATGTTAGGAATTAATAATAAAGGTAAAAGTGCAAAGATTGCTGGAATAAAGAAAACGAAATTAACTGATTTTGTTGGTGAACTAAATGTTGTTCTTTTCTCCCCAGAAGACTTGCAGATTGTTAAAGGTTCTCCAGCGTTACGCAGGGAATTTATGAATAGGGAATTTTATCAGTTTTCACGTATTTATCATAAATACTACTTAATGTATCAACATCTTTTAAAACAACGTAATTCATATTTAAAAGATATGAGAAAGAATCCGAAAGATGAAATGTCCTTAGCGTATCTAGAAACCCTTACATCCCAACTTGCGAAAGTTGCACTATACATTACAAAAGAGAGAGTGTCATTTGTTCAAGAAATTTCTAAGTTAACATATAAAAATATGTTAAATATATCTAATGGGCAAGAAACTTTAAAAATTAAATATAAAAGCTCAGTTTTAGATGCATTGAATATTACAGAGATAAACGATGAGTTTTTTACTGAGGAGAACTTGACGAAAGTCATGATGAAGAAATCTTTTGATGATATTATGCGAGGTAGTACAAAAATTGGACCACAGCATGATGATTTAGAATTTTATATAAATGATCTTGATGCGAAAATGTATGCATCCCAAGGTCAACAAAGAAGTATAGTATTATCACTTAAACTTGCTGAAATAAACTACCTAAAAGAGAAAACAGGAACATATCCTGTATTACTATTAGATGATGTGCTGAGCGAGTTAGATAAAAATAGACAACTAAAATTATTAGATGCAATTAATGAAAATGTACAAACATTCATTACGACACCTTCAATATCAGATATTAAAGAAGATTTATTAAAAAAGGCTAAAGTTTTCAAAATAGAAAATGGAAACATTAGTGAAATAGTCTAGAAAATTTATTTATGAATTTACTAAAATGAAAGGAAAAATCATGGTAGAAAATAAAAAAACACAAGAATATAATGCCGATCAGATTCAGGTCCTTGAAGGATTAGAAGCTGTTAGGGTAAGGCCAGGTATGTATATCGGTTCTACATCTAGTAAAGGTCTACACCACCTTGTTTGGGAAATAGTAGATAACTCAATAGATGAAGCCTTAGCTGGATATTGTAATACAATAACAGTAGCAATTGAGGAAGGAAATTGGATAAGAGTAGAGGATAATGGTCGTGGGATTCCTGTAGATATTCAAGAACAAACAGGTAAACCTGCACTTGAAGTTATCCTTACAGTGCTGCATGCTGGTGGTAAATTTGGAGGCGGCGGATATAAAGTATCTGGTGGTCTTCACGGGGTTGGTGCCAGTGTAGTTAATGCTTTGTCAACTAACCTAGAAGCCTCTGTTCATCGTGATGGAAAAATTCACAGTATGAAATTTGAACGAGGAGATGTAGTTCAAGGTATTACTGTAGTTGGAGAAACTGATAGAACAGGAACAACTATTCGTTTTAAAGCAGATCCAGAAATCTTCCAGGAAACAACAGTATATGAATACGATATTTTAAGAACACGTATTAGAGAACTTGCTTTCTTAAACAAAGGAATAACAATTATTCTTAAAGATGAAAGAGCAGGACAAGAAAAAGAAGAAACTTTCTGTTATGAAGGTGGATTATTAGAATATGTAGAGATGTTAAATGAGAATAAAGATGCTTTACATGAAGCTATTTATGTTCATGGTGAGATGGATGGTAAAGAAGTAGAAATCTCAATGCAATATAACACAGGATATTCAAATAATGTCTTAAGTTATGCTAATAATATTAATACTCATGAGGGTGGTACTCACGAAAGTGGATTTAAAACTGCACTTACAAGAATAATTAACTCGTATGGTAAGAAAAATAAACTTATTAAAGATAAAGAATCTTTAACAGGTGACGATGTTCGTGAAGGGCTTGTTGCGATTATCTCTATTAAACACCCAAATCCACAGTTCGAAGGACAAACAAAAACTAAATTAGGTAACTCAGAAATGAGTACTATTACTAACAAGCTGTTCTCTGAAGAATTAGATAGATTCTTATTAGAAAATCCAAAAACAGCGAAAATAATCGTTGAAAAAGGTCTTCAAGCATCACGTGCTAGAATAGCAGCGAAGAAAGCTCGTGAATCTACACGTCGTAAAAATGCATTAGAATTTACTAACCTACCAGGGAAACTTGCAGATTGTTCAAGTAAAGATGCAGCTG
Organism: uncultured Gemella sp.; assembly: GCA_963543895.1. Classification (GTDB taxonomy): domain Bacteria; phylum Bacillota; class Bacilli; order Staphylococcales; family Gemellaceae; genus Gemella. The sequence continues at coordinate 3,180 of CAUUCZ010000049.1, forward strand.
AATGTGAATTATTCCTAGTCGAAGGGGACTCTGCGGGAGGAAGTGCAAAACTTGGACGTAATAGTAAATTCCAAGCTATTTTACCGCTTAAAGGTAAAATTCTGAACGTAGAGAAAGTAAGAATTGATAAAGTATTAGCTAACGATGAAGTTCGTTCATTAATTACAGCTATTGGAATGGGTATTGGTGAAACATTAAACATCGATAAACTTCGTTATCACAAAATCGTTATTATGACCGATGCTGATGTCGATGGAAGTCACATTAGAACATTGTTATTAACATTCTTCTTCAGATATATGAGAGAATTAATCGATGCAGGCTATGTGTATATCGCTAGACCGCCTCTATATGGATTAAAAGTAGGTAAGAAAGAATTCTACTGCCATACAGAAGAAGAACTTAAACAAAATATTGAAGAACATGCTGGAGATAAAAAGTATACTGTTCAACGATACAAAGGTCTTGGAGAGATGAACGCAGAAGAATTATGGGATACAACGATGGATCCAGAACACCGTTTAATGTACCAAGTAAGCGTTGATGATGCCCAAAGAGCAGATGCTGCATTCGATACATTAATGGGTGAAAAAGTAGAACCAAGACGTAAATTTATCGAAGATAATGCGCTAAATGTTATAAACTTAGACATTTAGAAAGAAAGGATAGAACATGGAAGATAATAAAAATAATATTACCTTAAGAAACATAACGACTGAAATTGAAAATTCATTTTTAGATTATTCAATGAGTGTTATTGTATCACGTGCATTACCAGATGTACGTGACGGGTTAAAACCAGTTCATAGAAGAATACTTTATGCTTTTAATGATTTAGGGTTAACATACGATAAACCTTACAAAAAAAGTGCCTTCGTTGTAGGGGAAGTTATGGCGAAGTATCACCCTCATGGTGACTCTGCAACATATGGAACAATTGTACGTTTAGCACAAGATTTCAATAGTAGATATCCTTTAGTAGATGGTCAAGGGAACTTCGGTTCTATTGATGGAGATGGTGCTGCTGCAATGCGTTATACTGAAGCTAGAATGAGTAAAATAGCTTCTGAGTTACTACGTGATATTAACAAAGATACTGTTGATATGCAAGATAACTACGATGGAACGAAACAAGAACCAAAAGTATTACCAGCAAGAATTCCAAACTTATTAGTTAACGGAAGTAGTGGTATTGCCGTTGGTATGGCAACTAATATTCCACCTCATAACTTAGGTGAGGTTATTGATGGGGTAATCGCATTAGCTGATAACTCTGAAATAACAATTGCAGAACTAATGTCTAAAATTAAAGGACCTGACTTCCCAACAGGATCATTCTTATTAGGACGTAGCGGAATAGTTAAAGCATATACAACAGGACGTGGTTCTGTAATTATGCGTGGTAAAACTGAAATTGAACAAATGAAAAATGGTAAGGAAAGAATCGTTATTACAGAAATTCCTTATCAAGTAAACAAAGCGAAATTAGTTGAGAAAATTGCTGAATTAGCTCGTGATAAGAAAATTGAAGGTGTTACAGATCTTCGTGATGAAAGTAACTTAAAAGGTATTAGAATTGTAATTGAATTACGTCGTGATGTTAATAGTAATGTGATTTTAAACAATTTATACAAATTAACACCATTACAAAGTTCATTTGGTGTTAATATGATTGCTCTTGTAAATGGAGTACCTAAGTTATTAAATCTTAAAGAAGTACTTTACTACTACTTGGAACACCAAAAAGAAGTAGTAGTTAGAAGAACTAAATTCGATCTTAAAAAAGCACAAGCTCGTGCCCACATATTAGAAGGTTTACGAATTGCATTAGATAATATCGATAGAATTATTAGTTTAATTCGTGGTTCTCAAACTGCTGAAGAAGCAAAAGCTGGACTGATTGATCAATTCGGATTAACTGAAATTCAAGCACAAGCGATCTTAGATATGCGCTTGCAAAGACTTACAGGTTTAGAACGTGATAAGATTGAAGAAGAATATAGTAAACTTATGGAACTTATCGCTGACTTAGAAGATATTCTAGCTAAACCAGAACGTGTAATTCAAATTGTTAAAGATGAATTATTAGAAGTTAAGGAAAAATTCGGAGACAAACGTCGTAGTGTAATTATTGAAGGTCAAGTAGATCAAATCGAGAATGAAGATTTAATTGAAAAAGAACAAATCATAATTACTCTATCACATAACCAATACATTAAACGTCTTGCTGCAAGTACTTATAAATCGCAAGGACGTGGTGGACGTGGAGTAAATGGTATGACTACAAACGATGAGGATAATGTAGCTTACATGCTAAGTTGTTCAACTCACGATCATATCCTATTCTTTACAGATAAAGGTAAGGTTTATACTCTTAAAGGTTATGAAATTAACCAAATGAGTAGACAATCTAAAGGAATACCTATTATCAATTTATTAGAAATTGAAAAAGAAGAAAAAGTAAACTCTATTATTGCTATTTCTGATTTACAAGAAGAAGATACAAACTTAATCTTCTCAACTAAATACGGGATTATTAAGAAATCTAAATTAGGAGATTACGCAAGTATTCTTAAGAAAGGTAAGATTGCCCTTAAACTTGATGAAGATGATGCGTTAATCGATGTTCAAAGAATTACTGATGATCAAGATATTATGATCGTTACAGCAAATGGACAAGCAATCAGAATTAATGCTGAAAAAGTTCGTACAATGGGACGTGTAAGTCGTGGTGTTAAAGGTATTACGCTTTCTCCAGATGACTATGTAGTAGGTATGGAAGTAGTTGATGAATCTAAGAAAATTTTAACAGTAACAGAAAATGGTATTGGTAAAATTTCTAAATCTACGGAATTCAATGTAATTAACCGTGGAGGAAAAGGTGTTAAAGTAGCAAAAGTTACGAAGAAAACAGGTAAGATTGTAGCGGTTAAATCAATTGCAGGAAATGAAGACTTAATGATAATGACTGATCAAGGAATTATTATTAGAATAGATGTTTCTACAATCAGTACATTAGGAAGAACAGCGACTGGTGTTAAAGTTATTAACCTAGTTGATGATCAAAAAGTAGCAACTGTAACATTAGCAGCTAAAGAAGAAGTCTACGAAGAAGAATAGAAATAATTAGATAAAATATAAGGATAACTTTATAAGTAGTATTTTACTATTTATAGAGTTTCCTTTTTTATTATGAAAATAAAGTATATAATAGGGGCTGACCCAAAAGTTCTAAAATTTAACAAAGTTAATATGAGAACTCATGAACGCAGTGGTTTATTGATATCTAAATTTGCTTTATAAAAGCTTTTTAGATATCTAATAAACTGTGCGGGGGTGACTCAACAAAATCGATTTCTCCGAAATCGCGATTTTTGAGTCATTCCCTGATGTAAAAATTATAATATAATAAAGATTTGTAAGTGGTTTAAAATAAATTAATAAAAATAGTGAAATAAGAACAATAAAAAGAGATTTCTAAAAAAAGTTAGTAAAATAATTAAGAATACAAAAAAAATGCTTGAAATTCATTGTTTTATTAGAAAAAAAGTTTTATAATGGAATATGTAGTTAAAACTGATAAATATACTTTATTAGTAAAAAACTTATCAAGGAGTAACTAAATGCAAAACACAAGATTAGAAAGCAATGTAAATGAAAATATAATACAAGAAGAGATTCAAATTCTAACAGAAATGTTGTTAAAAGCAACAAAAAAAATGATTTCTGAAAATACATTTGAAAAAATTGTAGAATTAAAAGCATTAGCAGATGAAAAAAATTACGAAAAATTAAATCTTATAATTAAAGATTTAACTCAAGAAGAAATGGAAATTGTTGCAAACTTCTTTTCGATTTTACCATTATTAATTAATATAGCTGAAGATGTTGATTTAGCTTATGAAGTCAACTATAAAAATAATATAGGTGAAACATATGTAGGTAAATTATCTGAGTCTATTAAAAATATTAAAGATAAAAATATCTTAGAAAATATTAATGTAGTACCAGTTTTAACAGCTCACCCAACACAAGTTCAACGTAAAACTGTTCTTGATTTAACAGAAAAACTTCACAGTTTATTAAGAAAACACCGTGATGTGAAAAATGGTTTAATAAATGAAAGAAAATGGAAAAATGCAATCCAAAAACATATTGAAATATTAACACAAAGTGATATTATTCGTGAGAAAAAACTAAAAGTAGCTAACGAAATCACAAACGTATTAGAATATTACAACCTGTCATTTATTAAAGCAATTGCAAAATTAATGACTGAGTATAAATTATTATTAGAAGAAAATAATATAGAATTAAAAAATGAAACTCCAATAACAATGGGAATGTGGATTGGTGGAGACCGTGATGGAAATCCATTTGTAACTGCTGAAACATTAAATCTATCAGCAATGAAGCAATGTGAGCTTATTACAACGTATTATATTGAAAAGTTAAATAGTTTATATAGAACATTCTCAATGTCATCTCATGTTACTAAAGGAAGTAAAGAACTAGAAGAATTAGCAAATCTTTCAAGTGATACTTCTGAGTATAGAGAAAAAGAATTATACAGAAAAGCAATATCACATATTAAAGAAAAACTTGAAAACACTAGAGAGTATTTATTACAAGATAAAGAAGTTGAAGATAAATATCTTACAGCTGATGAGTTTATCGCTGATTTAACAATAATTGAAAAATCATTATTAGAAAATAAAGGTGAAATCTTAGTAACTGGAGAATTTGAAGAATTACTTAATGTTGTTAAAATCTTTGGATTCTATTTAGCAAGTATCGATATGCGTCAAGATTCAAGTGTCTATGAAGCATCAGTTGCTGAATTATTAAGTAGTGCTAATATTGAAAAAGACTACAGTTCACTAAGTGAAGAGGAAAAATGTGATCTTCTATTAAAACAATTAAAAGAAGATCCACGACCATTAAGTATAAATGATGAAAATAAACAATCAGAAGAATTAAGAAAAGAATTAGCAATATTTAGAACAGCTAGAAAATTAAAAGACAAACTTGGTGATAATGTTATTAAACAAAACATTATTTCACACACAACAAGTGTTTCTGACTTATTAGAGCTTGCAATAATGCTTAAAGAAGTTGGATTAGTGGGAAGTGACTTTGCAAGATTACAATTAGTACCATTATTTGAAACAATAGAAGACTTAGAGAATTCATATGAAGTAATGGATAAATACTTAAGCCTAGATATCGTAAAAAAATGGGTAAGTGATAATAGAAGTTATCAAGAAATAATGCTAGGATACTCAGATAGTAACAAAGATGGTGGATACTTATCATCTGGATGGTCGCTTTATAAAGCACAACAAGAGCTATCATCACTAGGAGAAAAACATAATATCAAAGTTACATTCTTCCACGGTCGTGGTGGTACTGTTGGTCGAGGTGGTGGACCAAGTTATGATGCGATTATTTCTCAACCTCTAGG
>CAUUCZ010000050.1:0-8548 GCA_963543895.1 uncultured Gemella sp.
TAGTTAGTATATTAGAGCCTACTTCGGGAGAGATTTATTTCAATGACCTACTTTTAAAAAATAATAGATTAGAATGTAAAAAGCAAATTGGTTATGTACCTGATTCACCTGATATGTTTCTTACATTATCGGCCTTTGAATATTGGTCTTTAGTCGCTAGCATATATGAAATTGATAATAAAACAAGAGATGATATTCTTAATAGGTACTGCAAATTATTTAATATGATAGGAGTTGAACACCAAGAAATTAGTTCCTTCTCTCATGGTATGAGACAAAAAGTATTTGTTATTGGTGCATTATTATCAGAACCTAAGTTTTGGATTATGGATGAACCGATGACAGGATTAGATCCACAAGCTGCATTTGATTTAAAAAACTTAATGAAAGAACATGCCACTAAAGGCAATAGTGTTCTATTCTCAACCCATGTCTTGGAGGTCGCTGAACATCTATGCGATAGAATAGGCATCCTTAGTAAAGGAAAACTTGTTTTTATCGGTACACTTAATGAGCTTAAAGAACAATTTGAGGGAGATAATTTAGAAGAAATTTATCTTAATATAGTAAAAAACTCAAATTCAAATATTTTAGGTGGTGATTAAATATGAGATTCAATGTAATTAAAGAATTATTCTTAACAAATCTTCTTTATAGTTTTTCACCTCAAAGAATAAAATACAGAAAAAAATTCAGTGGAAAGAGCGATATAAGAAATAATCTTTTTAAAAATGTATTAATGCTTAATTTTTTCAATTTCTTAAATATTTTATTTGTATTTTCAATATTTTCTCGTGGTTTTAACTTTTCTGGACTGGGATATCGAAATATACTTTTCTTTATTTTATTATTAGTGTTTATCCAGATTTTAAATAATTTTATCAATATGTTTTACGAAAGTGATGATACATTAGCAATTATTCACCTACCTGTTACAGGATCTGAAATATTTTTTAGTAAATTGTTCACTCTACTATCACAAGTTATTAGTAATTTTACTCCTTTAATAGTTATAAACTTGATTATTGGATTAAATGCAGAGTTTTCAATTCAAAAACTTTTGTTCGTATTAATATATAGTTTTGCATTTATTATTACTTTAATATGTTCTATAATGACGATACTTTCATTTATTACTTATACCCCAAATTTTAAGAAGAATAAAGGAAAAGTTAATGCAGCTTCAATGATAATCGCAGTTATAGTTTTCACAGGATACATATTTAATTTTGCTCATACTTTTAAAAATATTGGTTCTGAATATTCAGGAGATTTATTTTTAAATATACTTGTGTTAGATATTTCTAAGACTTATACTTATTTAATAATAACTGTAATTCTAGCAATTATCTCTTTCTTTACTACTTATATATTCGTAGTAAAAAAATATATGAAAGACTTATATAGAATATCAGGTAATACACACACATCCAGTGCTAAAACTTTAAAAATTAAAGAAAAAGCTAATAGTACATCAACTACACTATTGTCTAAACTAATTAAGAGAAATGTAAAACTATTATTAAACAGTACAATTTCCACAACTGTATTTACTAATCTTATACTTACACTTGGTATATTTATAATTCCGATTATAGAAATTAGAAAGCACGGAGGTATTACACTTCCACTTATATTCTATCCAGTAGCTATGACTATAGGATTTACATTAGCATTGTACATTAATTCTAATCCTATGAATTTTACAAGTATAGCAATTTCACTAGAAAAACAAGATTACTATTTTTTAAAATCTCTTCCTTTCGATTTCAAAAAATACCTAAAAATCAAATTAGCAATCGCCACTTGTTTACAACTTGGTTTTGGATTATTTGCTCTGATTGCGATGTTAATTATAACTAAAACATCAGTCTTATTAGCAATTGTAACTATTATATCCTACATTATTTCAAGCCTTGTCTTTTCATTTCATAGTTATACAAGTGACTATAAAAAATTATATCTAAATTGGAACAATATCACTGATCTAGCTAATCGTAGTTCAATAAATCAAGCACTATTAACCTTATTAGCTTTCGGAATTATTTTCCTGTTGGTACTACTTAATGTCGTGACATTTTTCTTAATCGCTATGCTTCCATCATCAGCACATATAGTAGGAATAGTATACTCTTTAATATTAATCATACTGTTAGTTTTTGCAACAAGAAAATTAAGAAAAAATGTATTTGACAAAATATATTCATAAAAAAATATAGCGTGAGAGACTCAACAAAATCGATTTTTGAGTCTCTCACACTTTTATCTTATTCTATTCCCCTATAATAATCACTATCTATTTCTCTATAAGGAGCTATATCTTGAACATATTCTAATACTCCTTGAAATTCACCGTTTTCGTCATAAACCCCAGCATAAGTGACATGAACAAACTTTCCTCTTGATTCTGATTTAAACCACATTTCGTACTTATCTTTTTTTCTATCTCGTAAGTTTTTCATTATAGTTTTAACTTTCTCTAGGTACTTAGGTGGATGACATAGTTCTACATTTCTACCTACTTGTCCTGGCGTGCGTTTAAAAATCATCTCTTCTTCTGAACAATGATCATTATAATATTGAAAAACTTCGTCTTTATTAACAAAAGTAATTTCCATCGGTAAATGATTTAATATTAAATCAATTTGATTTAATGATAGATAACCATTTCCTATTTTCTGAGGTGTATCCCTATTTAAAGTTTCTTCTTTAACTTCTTTTGGTTTATAGGTAATAGTAAACTCTCCATCGGGTGTTTGTATTACTTTCGTTAATTCCCCTTCTTTTACTTCCATTACCTCACTGTCATCAATAGTAATTTTAGTTTCAAAATCTTCTCTGTGAGGTATCCACTCTTCTTGAGGTCGAATTATTGCATAACCATAAGCGTCACTGTCTTTAGCGATACTCAACCAATCATCTTGAGTAAATGTTTCTAGTAATATCATCAGAAGAATCGATTCTTCTTTAAAAATCATTTCTTCAAATTCTTTAACAAAAACTTCAAATTTTTCTTTAACAACAGCTATCTCTGCATTAGGTAGTTTTTCCGCTTCTTCTTTAGCAAGTTTAAATAAATCTCTTATTTCATCGTCAACACCCCACATAACCTTAGGTGGTGCATCGTGACCATATTTTTCCATTATAGGAAACATAAGTTCTTCTTTACGTTTATAATGAATATCAAACTGCCCTAACAATTGCAACTGACGAAGCAATCCTTTTAGTACAGCTTCTTTTGTGTCACCATCATCGAGCTTAGCATAGTTATCTAGAATTCGACGAACTCGAATAATCGCAGCTCTTAAAGCTAAATTTTCTTGTTTAAACACTTGAACTGGATGTCCTGGATGCTCACTATCTTCAACTTCTACAGTTTTTATCGCACCTTTAAACAAATTAGCATGTACATTACATAACTTCATTACATCTTCAAAAGTTACGCCAGAATCTGAATTCATAAGCTCATGCTCCATTAAAGATATCTCAATAGCAGATACTCCAGAAAAATGCTCATTGAATTCATCTTGAACAGATTCTGCAGATTCACCTTTATGAAGTCGTAATAATATGTCGCGTAAAACTTCAATTCTCTTTGTAGCCATTAGTCTAATCCTACTACTTCATACCCGTTAGCTTCTAATGTAGCAATAATTGTTTCAAGTTTAATTCCTGCTAGCTTCGAGCCCATTCTAAGTGAAGTCTTTCTACCTACAGTATTTCTCATAATCGGATTAGCCAAAGGTTTAAATCCTAAATCTACCAAAATATCCAACACTTCTGGATGCTTATCAACAACTTGTGCAACTGGTATACTCACATCAATAATATTATCCATTTCTCATTACCTCACTACCTTATATTATTAATACAATTATACCACAAGCCATTGATAATCGCTATCAAATTAAAAACTATAATATAAAAAGATGTAACCTAAAACTTTCAACTAAGCTACATCTTTAATATTACTTTATATACTTTATTTCTTTGAAACTAATCTCAATCTAATAAAGAACTTTTATTATAAATTATTTCTCCACTCAAGAAGTTTTTCTACATCCTCTTGTTTGATATAATCACTCGCTACCGCTTCTTCGATTAAGTAGTTATAGTTAGTTAAAGTATGGTACTCTACTTTATCTGCAGCAAAGGCATCTTGTGCTTTCTTAAGTTCATAACTAAATATTGCTACAACACCTAAAACTACTGCACCAGCTTCCTCTAATGCTTTAGCTACTTTTAATGAAGATAATCCAGTTGAGATTAAGTCTTCAATAATAACAACTTTTTGTCCTTCTAATAATCTACCTTCGATTTGATTTGTTTTCCCGTGCTTTTTAGCCGAATCTCTCACGTAAATCATTGGTAAGTCCAGTACTTCACTTACCCATGCAGCGTGTGGAATACCTGCTGTCGCTGTCCCTGCAACTACTTCTACTTCTGGAAATTTAGCTTTAATTACTTCACTCATACCAGTTGCTATTTCACGACGAATTGCTGGATATGACATTGTAATTCTGTTATCACAGTAAATTGGTGATTTTATTCCAGATGTCCAAGTGAAATAATCATTTGGTCTTAATGCTACTGCTTCAATATCTAATAAGTGTTTTGCTATTTTTCTTTCTAATGCCATGTTCTTCTCCTTTATGTTAGCTGTCTATCTAATATTATTTTACGAATTGACTTTTAATAAGTTTATAAACTTCAAGTGGATTTTCTGATTTAGTTATAGAACGTCCAACCACGATGTGTGTACTTCCTTCTTCGTTAGCAACAGTTGGAGTCGCTACACGTTTTTGATCTCCTACTTCATCTGTTTCTAATCTTATTCCTGGAGTTATTTTTAAGAAGTCATCTCCACAGTTTTCTCTAATTAATCTTGCTTCCCAAACTGATGAAACTACTCCATCAAGTCCTGCTTTTTTAGCTAGTTTAGCATAATTAATTACACTCTCTTCTAAAGATACAGAGATTAGTTGCTCATCTTTCATCGCTTCTTCTGATGTTGAAGTTAATTGTGTTATTGCTATTACATTAGTATCTACACTACCACCTTCAACCATTCCTCGTTTTGCTGCTTTCAGCATTTCATAACCTCCTGCAGCATGTACAGTAAGAATATCAACTTTGAATTTCGCTAATCCTTTTGTCGCACCATAAACTGTATTAGGAATATCGTGTAGTTTAAGATCTAAGAATATCTTATGTCCTAATTCTTTAATTTTTTCAATAACAACAGGTCCATTTTGTAGGTATAATTCCATCCCTACTTTTACAAATAATTTTTCTTCACCAAATTTTTCTAAAAAACTTAAAGTGTCTTCCAAAGTTGGAAAGTCTAATGCTATTATTACATCTTTATTCATAATATTTCTCCTTTTTATTTATATGCACGACCACGAAGTTCTAGTATATGTTCTACTCCTAGTTCATCAAGTGCTGCTTCTAATTTATCAATAATTTTTGGACAAGCATATGGATCTGCAAAATTCGCTGTACCTACTGCTACTGCACTCGCTCCAGCAGAAATAAAGTCAATAACATCCCATTCATCCATAATTCCTCCCATACCTATTATAGGAATATTTACAGCTTGGCTCACCTGATAAACCATTCTTATAGCTACAGGTTTCACCGCAGGTCCAGAAAGTCCTCCAGTTACATTCGCTATAATTGGTTTTCCAGTCTTTTTATCTAGCCTTACACCTACTAAAGTATTTATCATTGTAATACCATCTGCTCCACCTTCTTCTACAGCTTTTGCCATCGCTACGATGTCAGTAACATTAGGAGATAATTTCACATAAACAGGTACACTAGATACCTCTTTAACTTTTCTAGTTAAGTTTTTCGCTGTTCCAGGATCCGTTCCAAACTGAATCCCACCATGTTTTACATTTGGACAAGATATATTTAATTCTAATGCATGAACATTTGGCGCTTTACTTATATGCTCCGCTACATAAACATAATCATCTATTTCACTTCCTGCCACATTAGCAATAATAGGAACATCATACTTCTCTAGTTCTTTTAATTTAGTTTCTAATATTTCATGTACACCTGGATTTTGTAGACCTATGGCATTTAACATTCCACTAGAAGTTTCAGCAACACGTGGTGTAGGATTTCCAAAACGTGGTTCTTTGGTTGCTGCCTTGATCATAATCGCACCAAGCTTACTTAAATCATAAAAGTTAGCATATTCTAAACCAAACGCAAAGCATCCTGATGCTGGCATTACAGGATTTTTTAAATCTAATCCTGGTAATTTCACTCGTAATCTTTCGCTCATAAATTCCTCCTATAATGCTATTTCTTTCGAATCATATACAGGTCCATCGTAGCACACACGCGAGATAGAACCATCGATTTTTTCACAAACACATGCATAACAAGCACCTACTCCACAGGCCATTCTCTCTTCTAGAGAAATATAACCCATTTTTTCTTCATCCATTTTAGTCAATGCTTTTAACATAGCAAATGGACCACAACTATAATACTTATCATAGTCAACTTCATAATTTTTTATAACATCAGTAACAAAACCTTTTTCTCCGTAACTTCCATCAGCCGTAGCAACATAAGTTGTACCAAGCTCTGAAAATTTTTCTTCATAAAACACATCTTTCACATTATTAAAACCTAAAATATGTACTGTGTTTACCCCTTGTTTTCTAAATTGCTTTGCCAGTTCATATAACGGTGGAACTCCAATTCCTCCACCTACTAACAATGCAGTTTGCCCTTTTTCTAGTGTATAAACATCATATCCTTTTCCTAATGGTCCTAATACGTCTACTAAATTACCTGGTTCTAATTCTGAGATCTTTTTAGTACCTGCTCCATCTGCTCTGTAGACCATCACAAATGTATTTTTTTCTTTATTAATTTCACAAATTGAAATTGGTCTTCTTAATAAAAACTCATAACTATTGCTAACTTTAATATTTACGAATTGTCCAGGTGTATTCATTTCTTTAACTACATCTCCTTGTAGTTCAATTCTAAATATTTTATCTGCTACTTGTTCATTACTAATTACTGTTGCTAAATAAGTATCCATCCAAATGCTCCTTCTGTAAGAAAAGGGGAAAATTTTCCCCCTTCTTCATTTTTTATTTTATAGTGGTAATATATCAAATGAGATTGACTCTAGTACTTTTAGTAGCGCATCTGCTGTATCTAATGATGTTAAACATACAACCTCTTGCTCACTCGCTACACGGCGAATCTTGAATCCGTCTTTTGTTACATCTTTATCTTTTGAAGTAGTATTTACTACTACATCCACATCACCATTATATATAGCATCAAGTACACTGTAATCACTTTGATTAATTTTTCCTACTGGAGTAACTCTTAATCCGTGTTCATCTAGGTACTTAGCTGTTCCTTCTGTAGCTAATAAGTTGTATCCTAACTCAAAGAATCGTTTTGCTATATTTAATGCTTCTTCTTTATCATCATCACTAATTGTGAATAAGATATTTCCTTGATCACTTACTTTGATTCCTGCCGCAAGAAGTCCTTTGTAAAGTGATTTTTCTAGAGTTCTATCACTTCCCATTACTTCTCCAGTTGATTTCATCTCAGGTCCAAGTGTAGTATCCACATCTTTTAGTTTTTGGAAACTAAATACCGGTACTTTAGTGTACACATTCTCTGCTTCCGGTAATAATCCTGTTTCATATCCTTTAGATTTTAGTGTTTCTCCAATGATAGCTCCAGCAGCAAGTTTTGCCATTGGTACTCCTGTAATCTTACTTAAGAACGGTACAGTTCTTGAGCTTCGTGGGTTAACTTCTAGTACGAATACTTCACCTTTACTTATTACATATTGAATATTTAATAATCCAACGATGTTTAATCCTTTTGCTAATTTAATTGTATATTCTATTAACTTAGCTTTTTCATCTTCTGTCAGTGTTTGAGGTGGATATACTGCTATTGAGTCTCCTGAGTGAACCCCTGCTCTTTCGATGTGTTCCATAATACCTGGAATAATTACTGTTTCTCCATCACTAATAGCATCTACTTCTATCTCACGACCTACTAAGTATCTGTCAGTTAGTACTGGGTGTTCTGGTGTAAGTTTTACCGCTGTTTTCATGTAACGACGTAGTTCCGCTTCTTCGTAAACTATTTCCATAGCTCGTCCACCTAATACGTATGATGGTCTTACTAATACAGGATAACCTATTTCTTCAGCATTTTTAACCGCTGTTTCTACATCAAATGCAGTTTTTCCAAGTGGTTGTGGAATGTCTAGTTTATGTAATAATTCTTCAAATTTATCTCTATCTTCTGCATTATCGATTTCTTCTAAAGCTGTACCTAGAATTTTCACGCCATGTTTTTCTAATTTAGCTGCTAGGTTAATCGCTGTTTGTCCACCGAATTGCACTACAACTCCCAGTGGATTTTCGTGATTAATTATCGCCATCACATCTTCTTCAGTTAATGGCTCGAAGTACAGTTTATCAGAGATTGTAAAGTCTGTAGAAACTGTTTCTGGGTTATTATTAACAATGATTGC
>CAUUCZ010000051.1:0-7858 GCA_963543895.1 uncultured Gemella sp.
ATGCTTTCTATTTTTGATATATGTGTTTTTAATATCACAAAGTGAACAGTCTGAGATGAATAGTTCTTTAATAGAATCGTAATAACTAGCACAAACTATACTAATAGCAGCACCTTGGCCTAGTCCAGTTACTAGAATTTCTTTATTTGGGAAGAGCTTTTCTATAATACTTATAGTATCTAGTGCATCTTGAAAAACTAGATTAAAATACAATGTGGATGAAGAACTATCTAAAAATGGGAAATGAGAACAAGGTGTCTTATTCTCGCTATTACCAGCTTGCCCTCGAATATGTAGTGAGGCTAAAACATAGTCTAGCATACTATATTTCGTTAAATTCAAATAATCTTTATTTTTCACCTTGTATTCAGGGAAGTCGACGATAACTCCTTTAATATTTGACTTAGGTATAGCTAAATCTATTTCTATTTGCGAATTATCTGTTCCCTCAAAAATTATTTTTTTATATTGAACAAATGGGTGGGGTATATCAATTATATTTTCTTTATGCACTAGTTTTCTATTTTTTTCTAAATTCATGTTGGACTCCTATTCAACTCCTAATAAAAAGCTAACTATTTCATCATTAAAATTCGGGATGTTTTCGTGATAGTACTTTTTGTAGATGCAAGATTTTTTTCTACTATTAATTTCATTATATATTTTTTCTTGAGTCTCTTTTGGACAGTCTTTGTCAAGGTTAGTAATACCAAATAAAACAGAACATTTTAAATTTTTTGCGAAATTTATGGTGTCAAGAAAGAAAAGGTTATTCAAAAACTTTTCAGTATTATTACCTGTTGTATTAAACCAACGTCCGTGGTGCGTTAATTCACCATAAGCATTTTTTCTATTATCTTTTTCATAGATGTTTTGGAAATTTGCTAGGAAGGGATAGAGACTAATACACTTAGTTACATTTTTGTTTAATGCTGAAAATATTATGGAAAATGCTCCTCCCTGAGATGCTCCAAAACTGACAAGCTCTTTTTCATTAATGTCTTCAAAGGATGATACGATTTTAGCTAAAATAAGACTGTCTAGAATATTTTTATAAAAAATCATATCTTCTATATTTTCATCAAGACCTACTGTTAGATGACCAAAAACCGAAGGATCAGATTTTCCAAAATCTTTACTCTTGCCACCTTGGTTTCTAAAATCTATTGCAACTACATCATATCCAAGAGAAGCAAATGTTGATTTTTCTAGCCAGTTTCTACTTGATGCAGGATATCCGTGAAAATAAAATAATAAAGGAACATTTCTTTTAGGATACAGTTTTCTATAATTTATATTTTTTATATATTTTGCATAAATAACAGAGTCATCATAGCTAGTGAAAGTTAAATCATAGAACTCTATATTCTCAAATTTTGAAAATGAAGTTTTATTTAAAGTGTATTTAGATTGAACGGCATCTATAAGTTCTATTTTTTTATTCCAAAAATTATTAAAGTTTGCAAAACTTTTCATTGAGACACCTCTTTACAGCGTTTTCATATATGTTATATACTAACACTCTGTAAAAGAAAATTCCAATATAATGAATTAAAAATTATGTAGTATATACTTCATTCACAAGAAAATTCAATATTATAAGTTGATACTATAATAATTGAAAAAAAAGTTTATATGTAGTAAAATTATTTATTAATGACTAAAAAAATTAGAAGGAAAGAGGTTAAATTAAAACCATATGGATCTCAGTATCTTAATTAAAATATTAATAATTGTATTATTACTTATTGCCTCGGCAATATTTGTAATGTTTGAATTTGCACTTGTTAAACTTAGACCAACAAGGGTGAATGAATTAGTAGAATCAGGAAATAAAACTGCAAAAATATTAGTTACGATGGTAGAACAGTTAGATCACTACTTGTCTGCAACACAGCTGGGTATTACAATTGTTTCTCTTGGATTAGGTTGGATAGGGGAATCTACATTTCATTCTCTATTTAATCCTATTTTTGAATTGTTAAACTTAAATGAAACAGTTACGCACACTATTTCATTAGTGGTCTCATTCGGATTTATGACGTTATTACATGTGGTTTTAGGAGAATTAGTTCCTAAAACTATAGCGATTCAATCTGCAGAAAAAACATGTTTACGAGTGGCGTGGCCAATGTACATGTTCGATAAAATTATGCGTCCATTAGTGTGGTTATTAAATTCATTAGCTAATCTTATAGCGAAAATGTTTGGATTTGAACCAGCTTCTGAACATGACGATATTCACAGTGAACAAGAACTTAGAACGATTATGAAATCTTCAAGACTACATGGTCAAATTAATGATGTAGAGTACCGCTATGTAGAAAGAGTATTTGAATTCGATAATAAAATCGCTAAAGAAATTATGACACCTAGAACAGAGGTTGAAGCAATTGATATGAGTGATTCTTTAGGGATTATAATGAGACAATTAAAACAAGAAGAATACACAAGATATCCGGTAATTGAAGACGGAGATAAAGATAAAATTCTAGGGATTTTGAATGTTAAGAAATTATTATTTACAGATAAACCAATAGAAACAACTAAGGACTTAGAAGAATATATCACACCAGCGATAAAAATCTTTGAGCATACACCTATTTCTCAAGTTTTAGCAACTATTAAGCAAAATAGAGAACATATGATTGTTATAACAGATGAATATGGAGGGACTAGTGGTGTAGTTACGCTTGAGGATATAGTTGAAGAGATTACTGGAGAAATTCGAGATGAGTTCGATGAAGATGAACAAAGCTTAATTAAAAAGTTAAAAAATGGTCACTATCTAGTTGATGGTTGGGTTCCGATCCAAGATGTGAACGCATTATTCCATGTGCATTTACCTCATGAAGAAGTAGATACTATTGGAGCTTATGTATATTTAGAAAAATATGAAGCTAAAGTCGGGGCTGTTTATTCTATAGATAAATTAACATTTGTAGTAAGAAAAGTAGAGGAAAATCAAATACGAACTTTAGAAGTTTGGAAAGAAAAATAAAGGAAATTAGAAGAGATAGAGTGAAAATGCTATCTCTTCTTTTTATATATGAAGTAATAAAATGTTAAATTAGTTAAAATGAACTTAAAAATCACTGCTATATCTTTACTATTCCGAACAATGGTGGTATTATATACATATAATATACGAATAAAATATATTGAATGTATTGTGTAATGATTGTGAATCATTATATGTACATGTAAGGAGTATAAGATGAAGTTAAAGAGAAGTGAAAGAATAGTAGTTATGACGGAATATTTATTAAATAATCCTAATAAATTAATTCCATTAACATATTTCGTTTCAAAATTCAATCAAGCTAAGTCTTCTATTAGTGAAGATATCCACATAATAAAAAATGGTTTTAAAGAAGAAAATATTGGAGAAGTTAAAACTCTAGCAGGAGTAAGTGGGGGTGTTTTATTTACTCCAACATTAGTAGAAGAAGATGCTAGAGAAATTCTTAATGGTTTCCTTGATAAAATAAATGATGGGAATCGTTTATTAGCTGGTGGATATATTTTTATGTCTGATATAATAGGTAATCCTAGTTTAATGAACAAGCTAGGACGAGTGGTTGCTACAGTTTATAAAAATAAAGAAGTTGACGCTGTAGTTACAGTAGCAACAAAAGGTATTCCTGTTGCCTACGCCATAGCTTCAATACTGAATAAGCCTGTAATTATTATTAGAAGAGATAATAAAGTTACTGAAGGAACTACTGTTGCAATAAACTATGTTTCAGGTTCGACAAAAAAAATAGAAACGATGATTTTATCTAAACGAAGTTTAAATACAGGATCAAAAGTACTACTAGTGGATGATTTCATGCGTGGAGGAGGAGTCCTAACAGGTATGGAGAGTCTAATGAGTGAATTTGATGTTGATGTTGTTGGGAAAGTGATAATCACACAATGTTTTGATTCGCCAAGAGAACATGAAGATGATTATTTATACTTATCAAAAATTGAAAATATCGATGAATTTAATGGGACATTTGATGTAAAACTAGGGAATGTTATAGAAAAATTACGCCAAGTAGAAAAAGAGGATATTGAAAATGAGTAATAAAAGATATGCAGTTATATTAGCGGCTGGAAAAGGAACTAGAATGCAGTCGAAGTTATATAAGGTATTACACAAAGTTTGTGACAGAACTATGGTTGAATTAGTTTTAGATAGCCTTAGTGATTTAGAAATGCAAGAAGTAATCACTGTAGTTGGTCATGGAGCAGAGAGAGTTAAAGGAGTCTTAGGGGATAGAACTAAGTTTGTACTTCAAGCAGAACAATTAGGAACAGCCCATGCTGTTAAAGTTGCTAAAGATGAACTTAAAGACAAAGAAGGTACAACTATAGTAATGTATGGAGATACTCCACTAATTCGTCCTGAAACTATTAATAGCATGCTAGATCACCACGAGAATACAAATGCTAAAGCAACTGTATTAACAGCAATAGCAGACGATCCATTTGCATATGGTCGTATAATTCGTGATGTTAATGGAAAATTAGTGAAGATTGTTGAAGAAAAAGATGCGACAGAACAAGAGAAAAAAATCAAAGAAATTAACTCTGGAATCTATTGTTTTGACAATAAACTATTATTTGAAATGTTAGAAAAAGTTAAAAATGATAACAATCAAGGGGAATATTATTTGCCTGATGTACTTGCTTTAATTCGTGAACAAAAAGAAATAATCGAGACATATTTATGTGATGATTTTGATGAAACTTTTGGAGTTAACGATAGAGTAGCTTTAGCTTATGCAGAAAATGTTATGAGAAACAGAATTAATACTAAACATATGCTTGCTGGAGTTACGTTAGTAGATCCTACTAATACGTACATTGCGCCAAACGCAATTATTGGTCGTGATACAACAATTTATCCAAATGTTACTATTAAATCTAATACGGTAATTGGAGAAGATTGTCAAATTAAACCAAATTCATACTTAGAAAACGCGAAAATAGGAAATGGAGTAAAAGTATTATCTTCAACTATTAGTGATTCGAAAATCGGAGATTTTACTAGTGTAGGCCCATATGCGCACATAAGAAACAACTGTGACTTAGGTGAGCATGTTAGAATTGGAAACTTTGTAGAATTAAAAAATACTACATATGGAGATGGATCTAAGACTGCACATCTGAGTTATCTTGGAGATACAGAAGTAGGTAATAACACAAATATTGGATGTGGGACAATCACAGTTAACTACGATGGTAAAAATAAATATAAAACAAAAATTGGAAGTGATGCATTTATAGGATGTAATTCTAATTTAATAGCTCCATTAGAAATCGGAGACGGTGCAGTAGTTGCAGCTGGAACTACAGTTACAGAAAATGCCCCAGATGATGCATTAGTAATAGCTCGAGTAAAACAAGAAAATAAAATGGGTTATGCTAAAAAAATGCCAGCAGGTAGAAAATCGTAAAATATTATAGTTGAATATTTATTTAGGTGTTATAGTAAAAAAACTAAAATAAACTGTATTAGTTAAAACATAAAAAAAACTTCAATATGTTTTAACAATAAGAATATGAGTAAATATTTTAAATGAATTGATGAAAGATAAGTAAAATAACTTATCTTTCATATTTTTTTATCTTGAAATAGTTTTCTAAAAAGTATATAATTACATATGAGTATAATGTGTTATAAATGCATGTTTGTATTATAATAAAAACATAAGGAGGAAAAATCATGAAATCAAAACACCAGAAAATATTAGAATATATTAAGAGTCTTCCTATTGGAAGTAAAATATCAGTTCGTCAAGTAGCTAAAGAACTAAAAGTTAGTGAAGGGACAGCTTATCGAGCGATAAAAGAATCGGAAAATCGTGGTTTTGTTTCTTCTATTGAACGTGTTGGTACGGTAAGAATTCAGAAGAAAGAACGAGATAATGTAGAAAAATTATCTTATTCTGAGATTGTAAACATTGTAAGTGGACAATTAATTGCCGGACGTGGAGGAGTGCATGAAATAGTACAAGATTTTGCAATTGGTGCTATGGACTCTGAGCAAGTTGGTCAGCATATTAGAAAAGGTACATTATTAATAATTGGGAATCGTCCGAAAATTATAGAAATGTCACTTGAAAAAGGGTGTGCTATTTTAGTAACAGGAGGATATGTTCCAAATGACTCAATTAGAGCATTAGCAGACAGTAAGAATCTACCACTGATAATTACACCTCATGATACTTTCTCTGTTACCCACTTAATTAATAGAGTAACTAACGACCAAATAATCAAGCGAGATATAATAACAGTTGAAAGTATTTATATAAAAGTTGAAAAACTATATACTATTAATTTAAATGATACTGTCCAAGATTGGTATAATCTTCAATTAAAAGCTGGACATACTAGATATCCGGTTGTAAACGAATATGGTAAACTAGTTGGTATAGTTACAGCACGTGATGTATTTTTACAAGATAAAGATGCATTAATTAAAGAAGTTATGGAGAGAAAAGTTGAAACTACTACTTTAGAGACTCCTATATCTTCAGTAGCTAATACTATGTTATCTGAAGGTTATGAGCTTATGCCTGTAATTGATTCTAAGAATACGTTACTAGGGGTTGTAACTAGAAAAATTGTTATAAACTCTTTATTAACTAATAATAGATTCCAAGATGGAAACAATAATGATACATTTGATGAGATTATGCGAAAAGGTATAGTTCCAAGAGCGGATGGACTTCAGGTTAAAGTTATTCCTCAAATGCTTGATCAGTTTGGTACATTTTCAAGTTCGGCTTTATTAAGTATTATAGATGAATCTATTCATATCACAAGCTATAATTATAATAGAAGTGAAGTTCTAATGCAGAACACAACACTTTACTTCTTGAAATCAGTGCCATTAGATAGAACTATAACTACGAAAGTAAATATCTTGGATATTGGTAGAAAAACTGCTAAATTTGATGTAGAAGTTTATGATAAAACAGAATTAGTTGCCAAAGCTATGGTAACATGTCAAGTATTCCAAAGAAATTAAAGAAAGAAGAAATTAAATGGATATATACGAAAATCTATATGAGGAAATTTTCCAAAAAATAAAAGAAAATGATAAGATAATTATTCATAGACATGAAAGACCCGATCCAGATGCTTATGGTTCACAAGGGGCAATGTATCAACTTATTAAAGAAAATTTCCCGGAAAAAACAGTTATAACAGTAGGTAAGGATTCACCATCACTAGAATTTCTGTTTAAAAATTCAGAAGTAACTGAAGAAGATTATAAAGATGCTTTGGTGATAGTAACTGATACAGCAAACTTCCCTAGAATAGATGGAAAACTATTTACTAAAAACAACTTTCTTATAAAAATCGATCATCACCCACCTTTAGATAATTATGGAGGAATTAATTTAGTTAATACTGATGTATCATCTTGTAGTGAATTAATCTATAATTTTTATGAGTATTTAAATAAAAATTATGGGATTAAATTAAATGATGAAGCTGCTAAATTATTATACCTTGGTATAGTAGGAGATACTGGAAGATTTTTATTCCCGAATACTTCTAATGACACACTAAGAGTTGCTTCAGAATTAATAAAATATGACTTTAATATGAGTGCGCTATTAGATAAGATGGAGATAATTAGTGAAAACATTATGCGTTTTAGAGCATTTATTTTTGAAAATTATGATGTCTATCAAGATGGTGTTGCATATCTAAAAATTACAAAAGAGGATATGGACAAATATGGAGTAGATCCTGGTGAAGTTTCAACAGGTGTCAATTTACTTAGAAGTCTAAAAAATTTATATGCATGGTGCTTTGCTATTGATGAAGGTAACAAGGTGCGTGTGCGTATACG
>CAUUCZ010000052.1:0-7853 GCA_963543895.1 uncultured Gemella sp.
AAATTCCCTACTAATACATCATTTTTAATTTCAACTCTAGAATTTGTTTCTAAAGAATTAGTATTTGGTTTTTCTATTGGTTTAACTGGTGGTTTCTCTGTCGGCTTTTCCGTTGGCTTTTCCACTGGTTTTTCCGACGGCTTTTCTACAGGTTTTGGAGCTGGTTTTTCCTCTGATTTTGTTGATGGCTTTCTTTTTGAATCTTCTATTACATTCTCTGGTGGAATTGGTTCAACTTCTGGAACAACTCCATTTTCATTTATTACAACCTTATTATCAGACTCCATTTGGGCATTAGCTATTCCAACTTTTATTGTACCAATACTAATAATAATGCTTATTATTCCAGTTGATAATTTTCTTATAGAATATTTTTTATTCTTCACTGCTTTCTCCTTATCTCAAATGATCCATAAGACCATTAAAACTACCTTTAATATTATATTACACATCAAAACATTCATCAAGCAATTTCAAAAAAATGGCTTGATTAAGATACTTAATCAAGCCAAAACTTCTTCTATCTAGACAAGAACGAGAAGAATCCACTTATTATTGCTACATTAAAGAAGTCTATAAATAGTGCCCCCACTATAGGCATTACAAAAAATGCTATATGCGAGTGTTTATATTTATCACAGACGCTTTGCATATTTGCAATACCATTCGGCGTTGCTCCAAGTCCAAAACCTACATGTCCTGCAGATAATACTGCTGCATCATAATTTCTACCCATAAATCTAAATGTTACAAAGTAAATAAATACCCATGCTAAAAGCGCTTGTGCTAGTAATAATACTGCTAGCTGACCTGCTACACTACTTAGTTCCCATAATTTTAAACTAATCATTGCCATTCCAAGGAATAAATTCAACGAAACATCTTCAAGAATATGAACTTCTTCATAGTGTAAATCAAATTTAGTTGTATTATCAGATATATTTCTTAAAACAGCAGCAACTATCATCGGTCCTATATAATTAGGGAAGTTTAAAAACTGATTTAAGAATGTAGAAACATAACTTCCAATAAACATCGATAATAAAATTAAAAAGAATGCTTTAGCAAAGTTCTCTCCATCAAGTTTTCTTACATCATTATTAAAAAGAAATTCATCATTTCGAGATTTTTCATTATCAACTTTCTCCGCTACAACTTCTAGTTTCTTTCCTTTAATTAGCCTATTAGCTAATGGACCACCTAAACTAGATCCTGCAATAAGTCCAAAAGTAGCAGCTGCAATAGCTACACTCTTCGCTCCTGTATGTCCTAATTCTTCTACTATAGGTGCCATTGCAGCTGCAGTACCATGACCACCAGTCATAGCAGTCGAACCTGTTAGTAGTGCTATTAAAGGATCTACACCTGTTAAATACCCTACACCTACAGCTACAATATTTTGAAGTATTACTAACGCTACAGCCATAATAAGGAACATCACTACTTTTTTTCCACCAACTTTCAACAATCTCCAACTAGCATTAAAACCAATACTTGTGAAGAACAATGTCATAAAGAAACTCTGTAACGTATTATCAAATTCAAAAATAACTAAATTAGTTTTTCTCAAAATTAAATTTATTATAGCAAATAGGAAACCTCCAACAACTGGAGATGGAATACAATAAGTTTCAAAAAACTTAACCTTTTTCCTTAAGAATCTTCCTAGAATTAATATAATAACAGCTAATCCGACCGTTTGAATCATATCCATTTTAATATTAAACATATTATCATCCTTTCTTATTTAATGTTGTATTTTAAACAGAATAATACTGTTTAGTATTAACTATAAATTACTATTATATTTTCAAATTGCATATTTTAATATTACATTTAACTGGTATTTTTTTCAATATTATGTAAGATTTTATAACGTCATATAATAAATCTTACCAATCTAACGAATAAAGATGAACTTATAAAAGTTCATCCTTATTTATTAAAATATTGGCTTTAAAAATTCTGACCAAGTTTCATAATTTTCTTCTGCTTTGGCTTCTTCCCCTGTCATCCATTTTATAACAAGAGTATCGTCTTCCTTAACTTCTACACGTTGTTTATCAACTTTACACTCATAAACAACACCTACGTGAACTTGCCCAACTTCTGTCTTATCATCATTTATAAGACCAATAAAATGTAAGTTATTTAAAGCATCTTCTTCTGAAACTCCAACTTCCTCATTTAATTCACGTGCGGCATTAATTTTTAACATTTCAAAAATTGTTTTTCCTTCAACTTCATTCATATGACCACCAATACCAACAGATGCTTTCCCGTGTAGTCTCGCTTCTCCACCACCTACTAAACGTTTGTAAACTAGTACCTCACCTGTTACTTCGTCTTTTAGTAGAACATATCCAATCAATTGCTTATAGTTTGGATCTTCTTCCATATCACCACGACGTTTAACTTCATATGATTCAAATGTAGAAATAATTTTTTCGGTTTTTTCATCATTTTTTTCTATAAATCCATAGAAATGATTTTCTTCATTATTAAACAATACTTTTCTATTAACTACTAATATTTGTTCATCCCACTTACTCATTGTTTTTCCTCACTTTTTTTATTTTGCTTGATAAGTACCTTCTTTTAGTTCCTTAGCTATCTTAGCAATTTTTCTAAATCTGTGATTTAAACCAGATTTAGATAATTTCCCATCCTCAATCATTTCTGCTATTTCTTTTAGCGGATATTCTGGATACTTAAGTCTTGCTTCGGCAACAACTCTAAGTTTTTCATCAATATTATCAAGTCCAATTCTTTCCTCTATTATATTAATATCCTCAACCTGCTTTGCTGAAGCATTAACAGTCTTGTTCATATTAGCCATATCACAGTTCTGCATTCTATTAACTGAGTTATTAATATCTCTAACAATTCTTTCATCTTCAAATTGAAATAAAGCTTGAAAAGCTCCAACTAAGTTAATAAACTCTGCTATTTTTTCAGATTCTTTAATATAAACTATAAAACCTTTTTTTCTTTCAAGACTTCTAGCATTCAATTTATAACTATTTAAAAGCTCGTTTAATTCTTTATTATGTTCTTCGTAAGAAGAGAATATTTCCATATGATAACTAGAAGTACGAGGGTTATTAATAGATCCTCCTGCTAAAAATGCTCCACGTAGATAAGCTCTTTTCTTCTCATCAGTATCAATTAATTCTTTTGCTATGTCTATTCTCATTGTATAGTTATCATTTAATATATATAAATCATTTAATATTTCTTTTACGTTTTGATCTAATCGACAAATATATACATTATTCTTCTTCAATTTCAATTTTTTTCTAACAGAAATATTTACATGAACATCGTAGAAAAACTTTATTAATGAAAACATTCTTCGGGCAATAGAAGCATTCTCAGTTTGAAAACTTAAACTTAACCTACCATTTGATATATTTAATACACCATTCATCTTTATTAAGGCCGATAACTCTGATAAGAATTCTCTATCTTTTGTTATTTCTATTAAAGTTAATTCTTTCTTCATATCTGAAGCGTATGACATAAGTTCCCTCCTTATCCTAATTATATTTTGTAACTTATATATTTTATCATGATACCTTCAATTTAACAACTCATTTGAGTTAGGAAATGAGTTAATATACAATGTACATTAACTCATTAATTCTAATATTTTATTTTTATTTTCTTCATTAACTTCGATACGCTCTTTTATACCTTCTTTATCAAAATAAAGAACTTCATCTGAAATCTGACATAAAAATTCATAATCATGTGTAATTATAAATATCACAACATCATTCTTAGCAATTTCTTCAATCAAGCGACTTAGTTCAATCATATTAATATAATCTAAACCGCTAGTTGGTTCATCAAAGATTAGTACTTTTTTATTTGATAAAAGCGCAGAAGCAATAGCGACTCTTTGCTTTTCTCCACCAGATAAAGTATTCGGATGTCTATCTAAAAATTTTCTAATGTTTAATCTATCTACAACTTCATCAAATAACAATAAATTATCGCTACCTAATTTAATTTCTTTTTCTACCTGGTTAGTAAATAATTGATAATTAACATCTTGCATTACTTGGAATGCATTTTTCACTAAACCTTTATTATTTAGATATTTTTCATCTAATTTAACTTTATGTTTCGATTTATGTAAGCCACATAGAGCATTAGCAAAAGTTGTTTTCCCACAACCATTATCACCGATAATAGTATAGATTTTTGAGGCTGCAAAACTTTCGTTTTGAAGTTCGATTTTCTTATCATGAACTTTATATTCAAGTTTTTCAATATTTAAAAAATCTTCTTTAAAATTTCTATCTTCTTTCTTACCTAACTCTACTTTAGATAAATCAATCTGTCTTGTATGACAAGATCTGCTGTCAAAATCTGACAGCTGTTCTTTAGTAACTTCATGAAGCAGTTTACCGTCTTTAATGATATACATTCTATCGATCAAATCTTTTAGATAATATATTCTATGTTCAGCAACAACTATGGTTTTACCTTTTTTCTTCAATGTTTCAATTATTGATGAAATAAGCTGTATCGACTTCAAATCTAGGTTACTAGTTATCTCATCTAGAACATATATATCAGCATCTAACATCATACTTGCCATAAAAGCTAGTTTTTGTTTTTCTCCACCACTTAGTTCTAAGACGTTTCTTTCCAACAAATATTCTGCAGAAAATTCTGATATCACTTCATCAATTCTACTTTGTATCTCTGATTTAGAATAACCATAATTTTCCATACTAAAGGCAAGTTCACTCGTAGAATCAAGATTGAAAAACTGATTTTTAGGATTTTGAAAAACACTTCCAACTACTTTTGAAAAATCTTTTAATCTGTCTCCAATATTAAGATGAGCTACTTTTAATTCACCACTGTATCCACCATCAAAGAACTCTGGAGCAAGTCCATTTAAAACTCGTAAAATAGAAGTTTTGCCACAACCACTAGCACCTGTAAAGAGAATACATTCACCTTTTTTTATATTAAGTGATAAATCTTCAATATTTAATTTTTGCGATTCAATATATTTATAATTAAAATTTTTAAATGTAATCAATTTATCACCTCATATACATGATATAACAAGAAGCACCTGCTACAATAATCATAGTCAAATAATCAATTTTGTTAAACTTTAATTCGATATAACTACTTGGTTTCTCTTCATTATCTATTCCTCTACATAAACAAGACACCGATAGCTCATTTGCTATATTGGTACTTATAATTACATAAGGAACAAATACATATTCAAAGAATTTAATTGGATGAAGTAAGTAGTAACCTCTACTTACTCCAATTCCTTTCATTCGTAAAGAATTCTTTATTAACTTATAATCTGTAAGTAAAACAGGGAAAAATCTATATAATACTGCTAGTACTATAATCATTTTCTTTGGCAACTTTATACTTCGTAAAAAGCAAATCAGTTCAGAAACTTTCGAACTACTTACTAAAGCCATACCTGCGCATAATGGGAAATACAATGTCTTAAACATTAATGCAGTTAATAATAAGAAACTATCAATAACCTGTAATGTAACTGTATGAGCGAAAAATACTTCATAAGCAGTAAAGAAAAGATATATACCAAAAAATCTACTCATTCTCTTAAAATTAGAACTTATTCCTAAGTATATTGAAAAACATAGTGCTACAAAAAGGTGGACTGGTACTGTCATCATTTTAAACATTAGTATATTAGCGATTACTAATATAAAAATCTTAGTTCTAATATCTAACCTTAACATTCTATAGTCCTGCTTTATTGAAATTCTTAAAGTATAATTTTCTTCCTAGATATGTTCCAACTATTGAGAATATTATAGTAAAGACAACTATAAAAATAAATGTCTTCATATCTGTACTACTCATTACTAGATTTATCTTCTCATCTGAGTAATTTCTATTTTGAAGATGTTTTACATATGAATCTTTCATAAAGAACATTGGTAAAATAATACCAATATTTCCTAGATTGAAGAATAAGTATGATAAATATTCATTTCCATATCTGAATGCAATCTCCGCTAAACCTGCTGCAAAGATTAATACTATTCCACCCACTACCGAGTGACCAGAAACAGTCATAAAAATACCAATTATCGCAATCATAATAAATATAGCCATATTTTTATTAATTTTGTTAAAAATTAAGCTATATACACTACCACATACTAATGCAGCTGTTATTGAAGTGTATGTTGCAAAATAAACTTTACCTCCAAATATAACTGATGTCAATAGTGTAGAAATTCCAATACCTACCGCCATTACAAGAATTAATAATATTGTATAAAGACCTAATGTAATTAGATCTTTAATTTGTAGATTCTTATTATCTTCTTTATTTATATATTTTAATTCTGCCATCGATTACCCCACTATATTTTCTTAAGTTCATCTAGAGCAACTTTATAATTTGGCTCTTCACCAATTTCTTCTAATACTTCTTTATAGCGGATAACACCTTCTTTATCAAGTACAAATACAGCACGAGTTAATAGCCCTAATTCTTCAACTAGAAGACCATTATTATTTTCGAAGTCACGATACTTATAGTCAGAAACAGTAATTGCATTATTAATTTCTTTATCCGCACAGAATCTTCCTAGCGCAAAAGGTAAATCTTTTGAAACTGTTATTACTACAGTATCTGCTAAGTCTCGTACTTCCCTATTAAAATTAATTGTTTGTAAAGCACATACTCCTGTATCAATAGAGGGGAATGTGTTGATAATTATATTTTTTCCTTTATAATCTGATAACTCGAATTCTGATAGAGTCTTAGTTACAGCTCTAAAATTAGGAAATACTTCTCCTACATTTAATTTATCTTCAATTGTTACTGGTGTACCCTTAAAGCTTATTGTTTTCTTCATAATTTATACCTCTTTAATTTATATTTTTTTCTGATAAAACTATCTACAACTAATGATAACATATTTCAATTAGAGTTGAAAGTTTTTTTAATAATTTACTGGTATTTTAAGCATATTTTATATAAATATACTATAATTTTATGATATAATAATTATTAATAGTGTGTGAAAGGATTTTTTTTATGTCAAAAGAACTAAAAGAAAAGGTAGTTGAAACAAATACTACAGATTCGACCGAAGAAAAAGATAATTCAATATCTTTTTTTGGTCGTTTAAAAAAACAAGTAAAAACTTTTAATTTTAAAAATAATGAATCTACTACTTCTATTAATAATCAAGGGCACCTTGATGAATCAGCTATAGAAAAGGAACTTCGTGAGAAAGAAAAAGAAGTAAAATTAAAGGAAAAAGAATTAAAACAACGTGCACTTGAACTAGAAAAAGCAAAGAAACAATTTGAGGAACAACAGCGTAAAATAGAAGAAGAGCGCAAAAAAAATGAGATTGCACGCGCCGAGAGAGAGCGTCTTGAAAAAGAACGTATTGCTCGCGAAAAAGAATTAGAGCGTCAGCGTATTGAAAGAGAAAAAGCCGAACAACGTGAAAGAGAGCGTCTTGAAAAAGAGCGTATCGCTCGCGAAAAAGAACTTGAACGTCAACGTATCGAAAAAGAAAAAGCTGAACAACGTGAGAAAGAACGTCTTGAAAAAGAACGTATTGCTCGCGAAAAAGAATTAGAACGTCAACGTATTGAAAAAGAAAAAGCTGAACAACGCGAAAAAGAACGTCTTGAAAAAGAACGTATTGCTCGCGAAAAAGAATTAGAACGTCAACGTATCGAAAAAGAAAAAGCTGAACAACGTGAAAAAGAGCGTCTTGAAAAAGAACGTATTGCTCGTGAAAAAGAATTAGAACGTCAACGTATTGAAAAAGAACAGGCTGAAAGAAGAAAAAGAGAATATAGAA
>CAUUCZ010000053.1:0-7839 GCA_963543895.1 uncultured Gemella sp.
TTTCTATTTTTTCTAAGACAAATCTGCTTTCATCTTTAATATCAGAAATATCTAAATTTCCTTCTTCGTCAACTGTAGTATCTCTAAAGAACATTTTTTCGTATTCATCTACTGAAATACGTGTTCTCTTATCGAAATCATCAAAACGATTGTTTCTTAATTGATCTTTATAGCCTTCTACTAGAGTTAAACTGAATACTTCTGCAACAGCTCCACTTCCGTAACTATATAAACCAATCTTGTTTCCTGCTTCTAATGTGTTATTATTCTCAAGTAGTGATAATAACCCTAAGAATAGAGATCCTGTATATATATTACCTACACGTTGGCTGTATTGAATTGACTCATTAAAACGAGCAAGTAATTCTTCTTTCTTCTCTTCTTCAGCTTGTTCTAGTAATAGAGTTAAACCTTTTAATCCTAATTTAGGATATGGAAGGTGTAAGCATACTGCTGAAAAGTCATTAAGGTTTTGTTTAGATTTTTCAATATATCTATTCCAAGTAGTTGTTAAACAATCAAGGTATTGTTCAGTAGAAAATCTTCCTTCTACAAAAGCATATTGTGAATAGTTCGGACGCCAGAAGTCCATAACATCACGTGTTAAACAAACATTATCATTGTTGAACTCTAAAATTCTTGGATTACTGCTTACTAACATAGCGCAACTTCCTGCACCTTGTGTAGATTCTCCAGAAGATTTAACACCGTATTTCGCAATATCACTAGCGATAACAAGTACTTTTGATTCTGGGTTATTCATTACATGATTTTTTGCAAAATCTAATGCTGCCGTTGCTCCGTAACATGCTTCTTTAACTTCGATAGCACGTACAAATGGCTGAATATCTAATAGCCCATGAATAAATACCGCAGAAGCTTTACTTTGGTCAATTCCAGACTCAGTTCCTACGACAATCATGTCAATTTTTTCTAAATCATCTTTATCTAATATTTCATATGCAGCTTGTGCCCCAAGAGTTACAATATCTTGAGATACTGGTGGAATACTCATTTCAAGTTGTAATAAACCTTTTGTAAATTTATCTGGCTCTATTCCACGTGCTGCGGCTAAATCACGAATATCTAAATAATAATTTGGCATTGCAAAACCAATCTTATCAATTCCTATTTTCATTATCTAATTCCTTTCGATTAATTTCGAATTATTTATCTATACAAATTTTCCAATTATATTATACTATTAAACACTTAAAAATTAAAGTCTAATAGCTATAACCTTACCTTCATGATCAAAAATTCTCATGCATTACTATTGTATAAAATTTTTCCAAATTAGTCCATAGATAGCCATTAAAAAACTATAAAACTTAAAGAAATCTATTACGAAATATAACCGTAATTACGTGTATATTGAAGACCATTTTTAAGTTATAAATATTCTAAATTTCACATATAATAATTTTTTAAGTGCCTCACTAAGAAAACACCACATTTTTCTCTCTAAAATATTTTCTTTCTCCACATTACAAAATAGTTTCTGTTGAATTAAAAAAATTTTTTGTAAGCATTTTTGTTGTTTATTTTTAATATTTTTCTTATAATAATAATATATTTACAAAAACTCCGGGAGGACAATTACTATGACATTTAAATTACCTGAATTACCTTATGGATTCGATTACTTAGAACCAGTTATCGACGCTAAAACTATGGAAATTCACCACGACAAACACCACGCTGCTTACGTTAACAACTTAAACGCAGCTTTAGAAAAACACCCAGAATTCGAAGCTAACTGCATCTGTGGTCTATTAAAAAACATCGATAGCGTACCAGCTGACATTCGTCAAGCTGTTATCAACAACGGTGGTGGACACCACAACCACAGCCTATTCTGGCAATCACTAACTAAAGCAGATTCTTCTGAATTCGCTGGATTAGTTAAAGAAAAAGTTGAAGCTGAACTTGGTGGATACGAAGAATTCGTTAAGAGTTTCTCAGCTGCAGCTGCTACAAGATTCGGTAGTGGTTGGGCATGGCTTGCTTTAGATAAAGAAGGTAAATTAGTTGTTACTTCTACAGCTAACCAAGACTCTCCATACTTAACAGGTCTTACTCCAATTCTTGGATTAGACGTTTGGGAGCACGCTTACTACCTAAACTACCAAAACCGTCGTCCAGACTACATTAAAGAATTCTTCCGTGTTGTAAACTGGGATTTCGTTAACGAACGCCTAGCTAAACACTTAGAAAAATTAGGTAAATAATTACATAGATAAAAAAGCATCTAGGAAATCTAATTTCCTGGATGCTTATTTTTGTAGTTTCTAAAGTAAATTTTCAATTTCAACATAATCCACTTATAATCTCATTTATTTTAATCATAAGGTCTGTATTATCTACAGATTTTCTTGTTTTCTTTATATACTTTGGCAACTCATTATAAACAGCTTATTATCTAAATAACTTCTCAAAGTAATTTCCACCTACCTAATCAAAATGAAAACTACTACGGAATGATTTTTTACGTTGTAATTAAGTATGAAACGTTTAAATTAGAAATAAGACCAACTATGATAAAACATAAATATCTTACCTTTTTATATCATAATGACATCCAATTAGGATTAGAACGTGATGAAACCTTCAAAGTTATTAGGCGAGCTATACTAAAAGACCTAACCACTGTCTCTAAGAAAATCAAACTAAAAAGACAAGGATTGAGGATATAGAATATCCTTAATCCTTGTCTGCTTCATTTTCTTTTACTTCTTTTACGAGATCTTTTTGTGAATCTTTTTCAGAGAGTTTTTGATCGATATACTTGTTAATAGTTTCATAAAACTCCTTGGTCGCTTCACTATCTAATTTTGTCGAATTCTGAACTTGATTAACTTTCAATTGAACAGATTGAATACCGTAAGAGGCTTGTTTTTGATGGATTGTTTCTAATTCTTCTTCTGAAATCGGGTCACCAACAATTGTCAAGACTAATTCATTGTCCCTTGACTTGTAGACTTGATTGATAACCGTATGATCGGCAAACTCTTTTCCTACAAACTGTTTGACACCTTCTTTTCGCGCTTGTTCTATAGTCAGAGTAACTGCCGAATAGCTGGCTGGAACAACCAATAATACAATCAAAGATATCAAACCAATTTTCATTTTAATGCTTAGCTCTTTGAATGAAGTTAAGGGAGATTTTCTCATTAAAATTTTTGCCCCAATAATGTTGGCTAGCATTATAAAGGCACAGTTAATCAAGAAAAGATAGAGAGCTCCAAATAAAAATCGTACATTTCCATTAGCTAAACCATAGCCGGCAGTGCAGATAGGTGGCATTAGAGCTGTAGCAATGGCTACTCCTGGCACAATATTGTTTGCTTCTTTTTTCCTTGAACCGATCACACCAGCAATTCCACCGGCAATAGCAATTAGGACATCCCAAATCGTTGGAGAAGTTCGTGCAATCAACTCGCTACTTGCATAAGATAAGGGAGTAATCCAGAAATACAGAGTCGATACAAGTAAACTGACCAATACTTGAGTAAGTAAAACCCCTAGAGCTTGCTTGACTAAACGAGTGTCAAAAATAGCTAAACCTAATCCTAGTCCAACAATCGGTGTCATGAGAGGTGAAATTAACATGGCCCCTATAATAACAGCTGTTGAATTCATATTTAGTCCGATAGAGGCAATAAAAATTGCACACATCAAAATCGCTGTATCTCTCGATCTAACATGAAGATCATCGTATAATTTTTCACGGTATTCACGTGTTGAATAATTTCCAGACATCTGTTTCTCCTTTTATTTAATTTATTTCTGCTTATCTATTAATGAGGATAGAGTGATTTTCTATCAAACATTACATATATATTTAAATTTCCTTAGTTCTCACCTGTAAGTCTTCTAAAAAATATCTCTTTTTTCTAGATAAATAAAAAAGCATCTATCAGTTGATCCTTTATATTATATCAAAAATTCCACAGTCTTTCACTAAGAAAACCCATCAATTTAAAAGATTTTTATATCCTTTCCAAGATAGAGAACTGACAAAATTCCAGTTTCCTTATTCTAAGAACAAAGGTACCACAGATAGATAAGGTTACGCTCAACATCATTCCAGCAACGATACCAATAACTTTTAAGATTTAGAAGTTACAACACTTAAAAGAATCACCCTTTCCAACCTAATTTAATGACAATTTAAACTACATATTGTATAATGAAAAGCACACTATTTGGGCTGTCTCAAAAGTCCTAAATTTTAAAAAAGTGTATATGATAACTCATAGACGCAGTGGTTTATTGATATCTAAATTCGCTTTATAAAAGCTTTTTAGATATATAATAAACTGTGCGGGGGTGACTCAATAAAATCTTGTTTCTTAAGAAATCATGATTTTTGAGTCACTCCCTTACATTTGTTATTAAATAGTTTGGAGGAGAATTAATATTGAATAATTGGAAATTTATCGCTGGTTTTATCGGGGTATTCGCAGTATATGAAATACTCGTATTCCTGATGTGGCTAGGTTTAAAATGGATGATCTCACCTTTTGTTCCCCCTAAGGTTAAATTAGCTATTGGTATCGCACTATTTATCATCGCTAACTTTTCTATTATAGCTTATATGCTAAGACTAGGAGCACCGTGGATAAATTATGGAAACATCTGGTACTTCTACTTCCTAAACGGTGCTGTAATAGGTGTTATCTTATTGGTCGCTAAGCTACTTCTAAAAATCTTTAAATTAAACCTTACTCAAGGAATTAGTTTAAGCATAACTACTCTATATTTATTAGGTATGACTGCTTTGGGGCTATTTTGGGCATACTCACCTACTGTAATTAATAAGACTATTAAGGTTGATAAACATCTTGATAATCCTGTTAAAATTGCTATGGTTTCCGATCTTCATCTTGGAACATTTTTCTCAAATCCTCAACTTGAGAAACTGAATAAGATTGTTGATGAAGAGAAGCCAGATGCTGTAGTTATCGCAGGAGACCTTATGGACGATGATATGGTTATGTATAAAAAACGCAATATGCAAGAAAATCTTAGCAGATTAAAAGCCCCACTAGGGGTTTACACTACAATGGGAAATCACGACCGTGATGCACTAGAAATTGTAAATGAGGTTAAAAAGACAGGAATAATCCCACTTTTTGATGAAAGTATTGCTATTAATAATGATATAACTCTAGTAGGCCGTAAAGATAAGAGTATCAGTCGCGATAGACTTGATACTGCTGACCTTCTTAAGAGTGTTGATTTAAACAAGACTATCGTTCTTGTCGATCATCAGCCTGATGCTGTCGATTATCACGCTACCTTACCTATAGATGTTCAACTTTCTGGGCATACTCACCGCGGACAACTATGGCCGTTAAACTTCATCACAGATGTAGTTTATACCCTAGATCATGGCTACGCGAAGATTAATGGTAAACATTTCTTCACTTCTGCGGGTTATGGTTTCTGGGGACCACCTTTCAAAACTTCAGCTCGAAGTGAAGTATGGATGATTACTATTGAAGGAAAATAAATCATATAAAATACCCCAAAAGTTAGTGTATTCTAACTCTTGGGGTTGAATTTTATTCACATCTTCGAATATTATTGTTTAACCTCATCTCTGATGCTTTCCCATAATTCTTTTGCTTGTACAATATCTAAATCATAGTGCTCTCTGATAATTTTAATATTTGCAATATCACCAACATCTGGATTAACAACTGTTTTTATATCAGAATATTTACTAGCAATTAATTCTTTAACTTCTAATGCGCGTCTGTTTAAAGCTTCTTCTTTTACAGCTTCCCATAATGCTTTTGCATCATATAGTACTAAATCTTTATATTTATCTCTTATCATTTTAACATTGTGAATGTCGCCTTTAGTAGCATCGACCACCGAAAGTACTTCTTCTCTATTAATGTCTTTTAAAAGCTCATTAAATTTTTCTTTACTCACTTTTTGTTTTTCTGCCCACTCTTCTTTTGACTTACTGTTTCTAGTTGAGAAAAACATAAAAATCACTACTGCTAAAATAATAATTAATGCTATCTTCATAATTAAATTCCTTTATTCCTTTTTACAATTTCTATTAATTTTTTTGCATCTTTTCCATTTAAAAAGTAGGCTTTTCTTAATGCTGCAATGTTAAACGCATCATCTTGACTTAAGTTTATAACCTTTTCTAATTCTTTTTTATAAGCAGGACTTTGTAGTCTTTCAAATGCTTCTTTACTCTTTTCATCACGCTTTTTTATCTTATCTCTAGCGTTAGAAATCATCGCATAGACAAATATAAATCCTAGCATAATGTACAATGTATTCATGTTCATCGCAATTACTTCCTTTTTTTATTCTTTATAAATATTATATAGGTTTTGTAGGCGCTTGTAAACATTTTAGTTAACTTATTTATCGTTCATTCCCTCTATAAATTGATTTTTCTACTATAATTTGTTATGATTAAGTGTACTTTAGTTAAAGGATTATTGAATAATGAAATTTTTAACAAATATTAACGATGAAAAATATACTGAATTTATAAAAAATCACAAGCATGGTAATATGATGCAAGCTATCGAGTGGTCTCACATTAAAAACACATGGGGTGCTGTAAGAGTAGCTGTCGCAGATGAAAATGACAATATTTTAGCTGCTGTACAGATCCTAACTCGCCAAGGATTATGGTATGCTCCACGTGGTCCAATTCTTGATTATACTAATACCGAGCTACTTAATTTCTTTCTAACTAACCTTAAAAAATTTGCCAAAGAAAAAGGCGCTAAAATGGTTAAACTAGATATCCCTACTGCGGTAAAAGATGAGAAGTTAGCAGTGTTTAAGGATGTTGAGGTAGATAGAGAGAACAACAGTCTTATTAAAGTATTCAAGGAGAATGGTTATAAACACAAAGGTTTTAGCCTTGATATGAGCAGTACTATCCAACCACGTTTTAACACAGTTACGAAACTTGAACAAGAAGTCCCTGATCTTTTCCCAAAAGATACACGTCGCTTAATTCGCGATGCAGAGAAAAAATTCGTTGAAGTTAGACGTTGTGGTAAAGAGAATCTTGATGACTTCCTTTTCGCCCTAGCTTGTACTGAAAAAAGAAAAAACATCTCTCTTCGTGGACGTGAGTATTTCGAAAACTTACTAGATACTTTTGGAGATAATGCTTTATTATACATTTCATATATAAATGTAGAAAAAGCTGTAAAAGAATGTCATTCTAGAAAAGAAGCTCTTGAAGATGAAATTGAAGCTCTTGGAGAAAAATCACCGAAGAAAAAACGTACTCTTCTGGAACAAGTGGCTGGAATTGAAAAGCTAATCGTTTTATTCGATAGCTTAGAGATCGAAGATAAGAGCAAGGATCAGGTTATAAGTGCTGCGATTACTATCGCTTATGGTAATCACGCAGAAATCATTTACGCTGGTATGAATGAAGATTTCGCGAAACTTCCTGCCCAGTATAAAGTCTTTTCTGATACGATGAAAAAAGCTCAAGAAATGGGTGTTAAAGAAGTATCTATGGGGGGAATCGAAGGAGATTTAAACGACAGTCTACTTGGTTTCAAATCAAAATTCGCTCCAAATATCGTAGAATACTACGGAGAGTTCGATTTAGTAATCTCTCACGTATTCAATTTAATGTACAACTACGGATTACCATTAAGAAGAAA
The DNA here is from genome assembly GCA_963543895.1 of uncultured Gemella sp. Taxonomy (GTDB): domain Bacteria; phylum Bacillota; class Bacilli; order Staphylococcales; family Gemellaceae; genus Gemella. The sequence continues at coordinate 7,674 of CAUUCZ010000053.1, forward strand.
AATATTAAAACTAATCAGAGGATAAAAAAATTAAAAGAGCTGTACTCTTTTGTGATTTCATTGAAATCATAACTATTGAGTCAGCTCTTTTTGTATTATATTTTTTTAACGAATTCAGATTTTAGTTTCATAGCTCCGAAACCATCAATTTTACAATCGATGTTGT
>CAUUCZ010000054.1:0-7658 GCA_963543895.1 uncultured Gemella sp.
GCTCGTAAAGCTAAATATTCAGAAGAATAGAAATAAAGAAACTTTCGAAGTAGGAAACTATTTCGAAAGTTTTTTTGTATGGCATTATTAAAAATGGGACTGATCCAAAAGTCCTAAATTAAAAAAGTGTCTATGATAACTCATAGACGCAGTGGTTTATTGATATCTAAATTCGCTTTATAAAAAGCTTTTTAGATATCTAATAAACTGTGCGGGGGTGACTCGACAAAATCGATTTCTCTGAAATCACGATTTTTGAGTCACTCCCAAGATTAACAATTATTGATTTTTAATTTCTAAGTTTCCGTGATCTAAAGAGATATTATCTCCTTCTTTAACTTTTTCATATTGTTCTTTTGTAACGGTAACGTGTTTTGTTTCACCATCTTTAGTTTTAATTTCAAGCATATAAACTGGAACTTTCGAATCTTTTACGTTATCCACTAATTCTTTTTGCTTATCACTTGCTTGAACATGATTGTGTGAAGTTGCAGAATTAAATAGTGTATACCATAAAAGAGCGTTAGTTATTGTGCTTCCAGAAAAGAAACCACTAGATCTATAGTTATTGTTTATATAGTCTGTGTATTGTCTTTTATATGCTTGATTATTGTAACTATTGTAGTCTTTATTATATGAACCATTTGTGCTATTTGAAAAGTTCTTTTTAGTTCCTGTAGTTGGTTTACTGCTAGCAGTTGAAGCAGTAGGTTTAGAATTTGGCTTACTACTAGATGGCTTAGAAGAACTAGGCTTAGAACTTGATCTTGATGCACTAGGTCTTGCTGAAGAACCTTTTGCTTCCACAATATTTATACTTGATGCACTTAATGTAGAAAGAATAAGTGTCGAAGTAAGAAATAAGCTTGTTAGTTTTTTTAAAGTTTTCTTTTTCATAGTAATATCCTTTCGCAAAATTAATTGTTTTCAGTAGAACGTTTAGCTATTACAGTTCCTTCAATTTTTTCTTGAGAAGATGAATCGCTCTTCACTATGTTTTCTATATTAGTTTTATCATCAACCTGATCATCATTTGTCGATGAAAAAGAGCCATTGAAATAATAATATAATCCTATACCAATTGCAGTAATCGATAATAAAGTTAGAAATATTTTTAAAAATCTAGCCATATTAGAATCCTCCTAATACGTAACCCTTCATATCTAATGCACATTTTAATCTATCATATTCAGAAGCTGGTACTTCTAGCTCATCACCATTTACTTGAGTAATAGTCGCGTATTCAGCGTCTAGTTCTTTCCAAATATCAACGATATTGTTTAAGTTAATTAATCCACGATTACCATCGATTAAAGTAATTTCAAACCAATTCATAAAATTACCTCCTTTATTTATTCTGATTAAATTATAACATAATTTTAAAGAAAAGAATAGTATAGTAGATATTATACTAGTTGGATTTTTGGTTAATATTAAATGATACTTATAAGTAAAATTAATGTATATTTTTAGAAAATTTGATATAATTAAAGTAACAATAATTTATAGTGAGGACAGAACAATGAAAATATCTGTGATAGGTTCAGGAAGTTGGGGGACTGCTTTATCACAAGCAGTTGTAGATAATGGTCATGAATTACGCTTATATTCAAGAAGTGAAAAATCAAGAGACGAAATAAATGAAAATCATACAAATAGTAGGTATTTAAAAAATGCTATTTTACCAAAAGAAGTCGTTGCTACTAGTAGTTTAAAAGAAGCAGTTGAGTTTGCAGATGTAATTGTTATAGCAGTTCCTACAAAAGTTATGAGAGAAGTAGCAAGGGATATTAACGAATATTTGGAACGACCTAAGTTTATCATTCATGTTTCTAAAGGTTTAGAGATGGAAACTAATAAGAGAATGTCAGAAGTTATATCTGATGAGATTGATAGTGATAAACTAAAAGGAGTAGGTGTATTAAGTGGACCTTCTCATGCAGAAGAATTAATATTAAGAAATCCTACAGTAGTTGCTATTGCATCAAAAAATGATGAATTAAACAAAATAGCTCAAGAAATATTCCACAATAAATATTTTAGAATATATGTTAATAAAGATATAATCGGAGTTGAAGTTGGTGGTGCACTTAAGAATATAATTGCTCTTGGATGTGGAATGATCGATGGAATGGCCTATGGTGATAATGCCAAAGCTGCATTATTAACTCGTGGGTTAATTGAGATAACAAGATTAGGGAAAAAACTAGGGGCTGATGAAATGACGTTTTTAGGACTTGGAGGAATAGGTGATTTAGTAGTAACATGTACATCTAAACATTCAAGAAATTATAATTGTGGCTATTTAATAGGACAAGGATATTCATTAGAAGAAGCAATTGAAAAATTAGACATGGTAGCTGAAGGGGTGCGAACTACAAAAGTTTGCTATTTCTTATCAAAAGAATACGACGTTTATATGCCTATAACTGAAAATATTTATAAGGTTCTTTATGAAGGACTAAGCATTAAGGACTGTGTTAATAACCTTATGAATAAAATGGCAGCAGAAGAATTAAACAAATTTGAGTAAAATTGGTCTGTACATTATTGTATAAATAGAAAAAATCAAAAGAATTGTTAAAAATATTGCAAAAATGCTTAAAAAACGCTAAAATTCGGTAATAAAACCTTGATTATTAGCGATTTATATGGTAATATTTAATAAGTGAAACGGGAGAACCGTTACTCAATAATGGAGGTAAAGAATTCATGAACAAATCAGAATTAATTTCAAAAGTTGCTGAGAAATCAGGACTACAAAAAAAACAAGCAACTGCAGCTATCGAAGCATTCGTAGAAACAGTTGAAGAAACTTTAGCTAAAGGTGAAAAAATCCAAATTATCGGATTTGGTAACTTTGAAGTAAGAGAAAGAGCTGCTCGTAAAGGACGCAACCCTCAAACTAACGAAGTTATTGAAATCGCTGCAAGCAAAGTTCCTGCATTCAAAGCTGGTAAAGCTCTTAAAGACGCAGTTAAATAATAACAATTTAATTCAAAAAAGAGGAGTTACTACTTAGTAGCTCTTTTTTTTATAAAAAATGGAGGATAGTTTTGAAAAATAAAGAACAATCACAAGAACTTATAAAAACATTATTAGAAAATATTGGAGAAGATACTTCGAGAGCTGGACTATTAGATACACCAAAAAGATGTGTAAAAATGTATGAAGAGTTATTATCTAAAACAAATGTTGATCCGAAAGAGGAAATCAATACATTTTTTGAATCAGATAATGATGAGCCTATTTTAGTAAAGGATATTCAGTTCTATTCTCTATGTGAACATCACATGCTACCTTTTTATGGAGTTTGTCACATAGCTTATGTACCAAATAATAAGAAGATTACTGGGCTTAGTAAATTAGCTCGCCTAGTAGAAAGTGCTAGTCGTAGACTTCAAATTCAAGAAGATATGACACTTATGCTTGTAAAAGCAATTGAAGAACAACTACAACCAAAAGGTGTCTATGTAATTATAGAAGCTGAACATATGTGTATGGCTATGCGTGGAATTAAGAAAATTGGTTCTAAAACAGTAACTAGTAAAAAAACTGGTATTTTCTTAGAAGATACAGAATTAGTTAAGGATATTCAATATAAAATTAAGTTATAGTATTAACAGGAGTAGATTATGAAAGAAAGTAGCTATATTATTATTAGAGCAGAAGTCGATAATGTAAAAGTAATTACGAAAAAGACAAATAATGAAGAAACTTTAGAGATACTAAATAAGGGAGAAGTTATAATTCTAAATATTTTTGATAATATCGTAAACTTTAAAGTTAAAGGAAGAGCGAGAATAGTCTCAAATTTAGATCAAGTAATTTCAGAATAAAAAAGTTCGCAGAAATTTTTCTGCGAACTTTTTATCATTTTACTAGAATAGTAATTTGTCTGCTCCACCTAGTTTGTAGTCTAGAGCTGCCATAGCTAGTACGTTAATAAAGTGCCATGGACGGTCGAATTCTGGTTGGAAGAATATATCAGCAAGTGCTAATTGTTCTAATGTCCACTCAGATGCGATAGCTATAGATAAAGCTGCGATAGCACTAGATACGTCATGTTTAGACATAAATTGAGCTCCTAGAACTCTGTGCGTATCTTCGTCGAAGTAGATCTTCATGTGAACTAGATTATTTTCTTTTCTCATGAAATCTGGGTAAATTCTTTCTTCTACATATTTAGAAGCTACTTTACCATCATATAAACCTACACCATTTTGAGATAATCCAGTACTTACGAATTTGTAATCAAAGAATGATAATGCTGAAGTACCGTTTACTGCAGGCATTTTAGTTTTAGTACCCATAGCATTTAATGCAGCAACTACACCTTGACGACGAGCTAGAGTAGCAAGAGCTATTGGTAATTCTCCACGAGTTGGAGCGTATGGAAGAAGAGTTGAATCTCCTCCAGCGTAAACATCTTTTGCAGATGTTTCTAAGTATTCGTTAGTAACAACAAAACCACGTTCTGTCATTTCTAATTCTCCATTTAACCAAGATGCATCTGGACGAACACCAACAGAAACGATAACTGTATCTGCTTCGTATTCACCTTTATCTGTTACTACAGCTGTAACTTTTCCATTTTCACCTTTGAATGAAAGAACTTTTTCTCCACCACGAACTTTAAGGTTGTGTTTAGCACCTTCTTCAGTAAGAATATCAGTAAGTTCTTGGTCAAGGTAAGTGTTTAAGATTCTTGGAGCAAAGTCAACAACAGTTACGTCGATACCGTGTTTAGCGTAAGATTCTGCTACTTCAAGACCGATGTATCCACCACCAACTACAACTGCTTTTTTACTGTTTTGCATACAATCGTATACAGCTTGAGTATCTTCAGGGCCACGGAAAGTGTGGATATTTTCTAATTCGATTCCTTCGAATGGAGGCTTAATTGCTGCGCCACCAGGACTTAATAATAATTTATCGTAACTTTGTTTTTCTTCACCAGCTGCTGTTTTAACAACAACGTATTTTTCTTTTGAGTTTAATCCTACAACATCGCTGTTACAGTGAATGTTAATACCTTGAGAACGGTAAGATTCCTCTGTTGCAAAGTGTAGTTCAGATAACGCTTTAGATGTCCCATCTAAATAAGATTGGCTACCTCAACCCATAAATGAAGCCCCAGCGCCTCTTTCATATAAATGAATTTCAGCATTAGGCTCGTTTTTTAAAATAGTTTGAACAGCTTCGTATCCGAAGTGTGATGTTCCAACAACTACGTATTTCATATATTTTCCTCCTAATAATATTATTTATAATGTTTGAATTTTTCCCGTATAATTACTATTTTTTGATTATACAAATAGAATTATAACATATATTGCTATAATATAAAAATAATATGCACTAAAAAATTGATGAAAATAGCTTTGTTATCGCTTTATTTTTGTATTATTATACATATAATTATATTGATTTATGTCGTATATTTAACATAGTAAATTATTTGGTCAGTTTATATTTTAATCAAATAATTATTATGATTTGACTTTTTTTGACTTTTGTTTTATTATATATTTCAGTAGATAAAGAAAAATACAGAAAAAAATTTTTAAGAGGTTATTAATATGATTAAACCATTATTTGATAATGTATTATTAAAAAAAGTTGAGGAAGAAAAAGCAACAACTAGCGGAATAGTTTTAGCTTCAAAAGAAGAAACTTCAAATATTGCGATTGTAGTTGCTTTAGGAGAAAGCTGTTTATTATCAAAAGATAATGATGGAGAACTTTCTGAGGGAAGTAAAGTAGTATTTTCAGATAATTATAAAAAAGTTAATTTTAAAAATGAAGAGTACTATTTAGTAAATGAAGAAGAAGTTCTAGCTGTTATTGAAGATTAGGAGGAAACATGGTTAAAGAATTAAAATTTTCAGAAGATGCTCGCCAATCTATGAAAGTTGGTGTGGATAAATTAGCAAATGCTGTTAAAATTACATTAGGTCCAAAAGGAAGAAATGTAGTTTTAGATAGAAAATTTGGTTCACCACTAATTACTAATGATGGGGTATCAATTGCCAAGGAAATAGAATTAGAAGATCCATATGAAAACATGGGGGCTAAATTGGTAGCTGAAGTTGCTAATAAAACAAATGAAATCGCAGGTGATGGAACTACGACTGCAACAATCCTTGCACAGGCTATGATAACTGAAGGGTTAAAAAACGTTACTAGTGGAGCTAATCCTATCGGTATAAGAAAAGGTATGGAAAGAGCGGTGAAAGTAGCTGTTGAACGCCTTCGTGAAATTAGCGTAACGGTAGATTCTAAGGATAAAATAGCTCAAGTAGGAGCTATTTCTGCAGCTGATGAAGAAATCGGAAGATTCATTTCAGAAGCAATGGATAAAGTCGGTAATGATGGTGTTATAACTATCGAAGAGTCACAAGCGCTTGATACAACTTTAGAAGTAGTGGAAGGAATGCAATTTGATAGAGGGTATCTATCTCCGTACATGGTAAGTGATACAGAAAAAATGATTGCTGATTTAGATAATCCTTATGTTCTTGTTACTGATAAAAAAATTAGTGCTGTTCAAGAAATCTTACCAGTATTAGAAGAAGTAGTTGCAGCAGCTAAACCTTTATTAATTATTGCTGATGATGTTGAACAGGAAGCTGTTGCGACACTTGTCGTAAATAAACTTCGTGGTACATTTAATGTTGTAGCTGTAAAAGCTCCAGGATTTGGAGAAAGAAGAAAAGCTATATTAGAAGATATTGCTATATTAACTGGTGGAACATTAATTACCGATGATTTAGGTTTAGAATTAAAAGATGCTAACATAACAATGCTTGGAAAAGCTGCTAAAGTAAATGTTACTAAAGATAATACTGTTATTGTTGGTGGTAAAGGTGATAAAGAAAAGATTGAAAGTAGAACACAACAGATTAAAGCATTGTATGCAGAATCGAGTTCTGAATTTGACCGTGAGAAACTACAAGAAAGATTAGCTAAGTTATCAGGCGGTGTAGCTGTAATTAAAGTAGGAGCAGCAACAGAAACTGAATTAAAAGAAAGAAAACTTAGAATTGAAGATGCTTTAAATTCAACTAGAGCAGCTGTAGAAGAAGGTATTGTTCCTGGAGGAGGAACAGCGCTGGTTCAAGTCATTTCTGAGGTTGAAAAACTAGAAGCAACAGGTGATGAACAAACTGGAATTAATATTATTAAAAAAGCTCTAGAAGCACCTGTTCGTCAAATTTCAGAAAATGCTGGGTTAGAAAGTAGTGTTATTGTAGCTAAGCTTAAAGAGGTTGAAGTAGGGTATGGATTTAATGCCGCTACTGAAGAGTGGGTAGATATGATAAAAGCTGGTATAGTAGATCCAACGAAAGTTACTCGTTCTGCATTACAAAATGCGGCGAGTGTATCAAGTTTATTCTTATCAACAGAAGCGGTTGTGGCTGATGTTTCAAAGGATGAACCAATGCAACCACAAATGCCAATGATGTAAAACTAATAGCTAAAACAAATAATTTGAATAATTGGCTATGATATTATAAAATAAATTCATAAGTATTAAAGGAGACAGAAACAATGAGAGAAATCACAGATAAAGAATTTTTTGAATTATCAAAAACTGATAGTGTAAAAGTATTTGACTTTTGGGCACCATGGTGTGGTCCATGTAAAATGTTAGC
>CAUUCZ010000055.1:0-7504 GCA_963543895.1 uncultured Gemella sp.
TATTTTTCTTCAATATCCATTACTACATCAGCAACATCAATTGAATCAGCATCAAGATCTTCATTCAATCTTGATTCTAAAGTAATTTTATCTGCATCTATTTTAATATACTTAGTAATAATTTCTTTTACTTCTTCGAAAATTGCCATTATTTTGTTTCTCCTTTTTCCATCGTTTCTATCATTATACCATAAAGTTTTGTTTTGTGTATTTGTTTTGCTTGTTGAACTGCATAATATAGTGCATTTTCATCAGCTGAACCATGAATTTTTATACTTGGTTTTTTTATTCCCAGTAAGAATGCTCCACCATATTCACTATAGTCAAATTTTTTCTTAAATGCTTTAATTCCTTTTCTCACCAAGAGTCCTGATAGTTTAGTTCTAAAGTTTTTCAAGAAAATTTCTTTAATCATTTTTCCTAAAGAACTAGCCACACCTTCTATAGATTTTAATAAGATATTTCCAGCAAATCCATCTGCGATAACTATATCATATTTATGTTCAAGGATTTCTCTTGCTTCTATATTTCCTTTAAAGTTGATAATTTCTTCTTTAAGTAGCTTATGGGCCTCTTTATATACTTTATTACCTTTTGACTCTTCTACACCAACATTTAGTAATGCTACCGAAGGGGTTTCTATATTATAGATATATTTCATATATAATTGACCAAGTTTAGCATAGTTTACTAAGTCATCTGGTTTTGCTTCTACATTTGCACCTAGATCTGTAAATAAGAATTTATGTTCAGAGCTTGTTGGTAATAATGAAGCCAATCCTGGTTTAGAAATTCCTTCAATACGTCCTAACATAAATAACGAACTAGCCATAAAAGCACCGGTACTTCCTCCAGAAATTGCTATATCAATAACATCATTATTTAAATCAGATAACATTCTTATCATTGAAGCATCTTTTTTCTTTCTATGAACACGTGCTGCATCATCAGACATCAACACCTCTTCGGTACAAACATTCTTAATAATATTTTCTGTTTTAGTTATTTGATTTAAGTTTTCTTCAAGTCCATAAACATAAAGTTCTACTTCATCATCTCTATAACTATTTACAAAGTTAATAATTCTACTAGGCTCATCTACTCCTAGTATATCAATACCTATTTTCATAATATTATGCACTTTCTTCTCCTATTAATTTTGCTTCTACTACAAATCGGCTTTCCCATTCACCTGTTTGTGGATTAAAATTATCACATGTAAATAATTTTAATATTTTCGGTTCATTTTCATGTTGTTCTAAAATTTCAACTTGTGTTGGTACTACATCATAAAGTTTACTTACTTCATATGTACGTAATTTATCTTTTGAAATAATTTGAATCTTAGCACCTGTTTTAATTTTGTTTAAGTTATTAAATCTTATTCCAACACCTTGAACACTGTGTCCAGCGATAACAACGTTTTGAGCATCTAAAGTCGATGGTTCTTGTGATGTTGCTACTCCATTAATTAAATTGATTTCAGTAACATCTTGAAAAATTGGTTCTTCTATGTCTACACTATCAATTTTTAAAATTCCTAACATTGAATCAGTTAATTTTATTTTCGACTCATTGTCTGTAAACATTTTTTGCCACCAAGGTATATCTACTTCACCTTTATTATTTTTATAAGCTGTAATAATCTTATCATTGGCATTACCTGTTAAATATTCTCTAATTTGATTTTTGAATATCAACACTACTGATGTACATAACAGTACTACGATAAGAATATTCAAAAGAGTATTTTTTAACTTTTTATTCATTGTATCCTCCTATATTATCGTTTCTTCTAATCCAACATATTGCAATAATCTTTCTTTATTGTCAGTTACTTCTATTATTTTCACCGCTAATTTTTTCGCTAAATACATTAAATCGACATCATTAATTAAATCAGCAACTTTAAAACTTGGTACACCACTTTGCTTTGTTCCAAAAAAATCGCCTGGTCCACGTTGTTTTAAGTCAAATTCTGCAATTTTAAAACCATCATTTTCTAAACACATTATATCTATACGTTCACTTTTTGAATCAGTTACTAATATACAATAAGATTGAAACTTACTTCTCCCCACACGTCCTCTTAGTTGATGTAATGTGGCAAGACCAAAACGATGAGCATCTACAATAATCATAAATGTAGCATTTGGGACATTTACTCCAACCTCTATTACAGTAGTGGAAATAAGTATATGTATTTCTTTATTTAGAAACTTCTCTACAATTGCATCTTTTTCTTTATTATTCATTTTACCATGTAGAATTGCAATTTTATAATCATCTGGTAGATAATTTTTAATATTTTCATATGTTTCCTCGACATTTTGCAGATCCATTTTCTCAGATTCTTCGATCAATGGACAAACTACATAACCTTGTCTACCATTATCAAGTTCCATACGAATATTATCTAAAACTTTATAAAAACTCTTATTTGTAGCTTTATAAGTCTGAACTTTTTTTCTACCAGCTGGCAGTTCATCAATTGTAGATACTTTAATATCTGTAATCAAAGTAATTGCCAAACTTCGTGGTATCGGAGTCGCTGTCATCATTAATGAATTGACAGCTTCTCCTTTATTGCTTAATAATTGACGTTGTTTCACACCGAAACGATGTTGTTCATCGGTAATTACATATTTTAAATTCTTGAATTTCACATCTTCTTGAATTAAAGAGTGAGTTCCAATTAATAATTCTATCTCACCAACCTCAAGTAGACTTAAAATAGTATTCCTTTCTTTCTTAGGCGTGCTACTAGTCAAGAGAGCTACAGAGATATTCAAATCTTTAAAGAATTCAAAAAACGTTTCAAAATGCTGATTTGATAATATCTCAGTAGGTGCCATAATCGCTGTTTGATAACCTGCTTTTATCGTTGCATATAAAGTTGCTGCTGCTACCGCAGTTTTACCACTACCAACATCACCTTGCAACAATCTATCCATTTTATAAGGATTATTTAAATCATCTACTATTTCGTCAATAACACGACTTTGAGCTCCTGTTAGCGAAAAAGGTAAACTATTCTTAAATTCATCGATATCATTATCGTTTACTCCAACACAATATCTAGTATCCTCTATCCTACTATTAATATTCTGAAGCTGTAATTTTAACTGGTAGTTAAACAACTCATGAAAAGCAAACATCTTCTTCGCTTTGTCAAATTCCTCAGAATTTTTCGGATAATGTAATGTATATAAAATCTTATCTAACTTCCAAATTCCTTTAAAATTTTCAGGAACTAAGTCTAGGATAACATTTTCACCATCTATCATATTAAACGATTCCTCAACAAGCTTTGTGAATTTTTTCTGCGTTATACCTTGTTTAAGATGATAGAAAACTTCAATAGTGTCACCTTTAGGCTTTTCATCAACAACATTGAAGCTTACACTCGAAGCTGTTATTGTATTATTTGCAGCATTATAAGTTCCTTTTACAACAACATCCTTACCTTCAATTAGATTTTTTTTCAAGTAATGCTGATTAAAAAATACTATCTTTATACTACCTGAAGAAGTTGATAACGTAAAAAAAGACCTACTTCTTCTATTTCCATAAAACTGGGTACTTACCCTAGTTTCTACCTTTCCAGTCGTTATGACTTTTTCATTATCTTTTACAGAAGAAGAAAAATCAGTAGAACTAGATACTCTATAAGGAATATTATACAAAATATCACGAATAGTATAAATTTCTAGTTCGTTCAAAGTTTGTAAATATTTCTTTCCAACACCTTTTATAGTTCCTACTGATTTTTCTAAAATATTAATCATTACCGAATAATAAACTCCTATATTTTTCTCCAGTTTTTGTGATTGCAAGACCACCTCTAGCAGTCTCTTTTAATGTCGTGGACATTTCTAATCCTATTTTATACATCGCTTCTAGTACTTCATCAGCAGGGATTCTACTCTTTATACCTGCCAATGCTAAGTCAGCTGCCATAAGTGCTGTTGAGGCTCCAGCTGCATTTCTTTTCACACAGGGTACTTCAACTAACCCCGCTACAGGATCACATACAAGACCAAGCATATTTTTTAATGCTATAGCAAATGCATGAGCACTCATCTCAGCATCTCCACCCATTGCTTCAACAATAGCTGCTGCAGCCATTGCACTTGCAGAACCTATTTCTGCTTGACAACCACCTTCTGCACCAGAACAAGAAGCATTATTCGCTACTACAAAACCGAAAGCTCCGGCTGTAAACAACATTTTTAATTGCGTTTCTTCATCAATATCGAATTTTTGTTTAAGTGCGTGTATACAACCTGGAAGAACTCCAGCCGAACCTGCAGTTGGAGTTGCACAAATTAAACCTAACGAGGCATTTACCTCATTAGTTGCAATTGCTGCTGCAACTCCATTTAAAAAATCACTACCTGTAATTGATTTACCACTATCTATATATTCTTGAAGCTTCTTCGCATCTCCTCCAGTAAGTCCTGTTTTGGAACTCACACCTGCCAAACCTTCTTCAACAGCTTGCATCATTACATTTAAGTTTCTTCTCATTAGTTTTTCAACTGCAGAACGTGTAACACCATTCACTTCAATTTCTTGTTCTATCATTAATTCAGAAACTGGTTTATTTTCTAATTTTGATTTTTCAACTATTTCTGCTAAACTAGTAAACATTCTGGTTTCCTCTACAATCTATCTGCAAATTTTACTTCATTAATATAATCTAGTTCAGTTAATTTTTTAATCTTATCTTCAGTTAATTCTTTTTGTGATTCTACTACTAATAAGTTTATCCCCTCTAAAATAGAACTAGAATAAATCTCACTTACTTTTAAATCACCGAATATTTCTTCAATTTGCACTGAAAGATCTTTTTTAGTATCGTCTTTAAATTTATAAAATATGAAATAGGTAGGAAAATCTCCTGATAAATTCACATCGAAACCTAGTAGTTCAAAGATTACCATTTTTCCACCACCTATTGACTTCCCAATAAGATCTAGACTATGCCTTCCTGCTTCAACTTCTATTTTCGCAGTATTAGGATGAATGTGTTCAATCCCACTTTCTATAAATTCGAACTCCATTCCAGCTAATTTTGCATCTTCCATACTCGTTCTTATACGTTTATCAGATGTGTTATAACCTAATAATCCACCTATTAATGCTATATCAGTACCGTGCCCTTTATATGTTTCTTTGAATGAACCATATAATGTAATTTTCACGTTCTCTGGTTGTTCCCCAAAAATATATCTTGTAAATAGACCAATACGTACTGCACCAGCTGTATGTGAACTTGATGGACCTACCATTACAGGTCCTATAATATCAAATACACTTCTGTATTTCATATTTACACCTCCAATATTGTAGGTAATATAACAGGTTTTCTTCCTATTTCACTTTCTAAAAATTCTCCTAAAGCTTCTAAAATTTGTAGTCTTATTTGGTAAACACCACATTCTTCATTTTCTAATGCTGCTAATACAGCATCTTTAATTATCACTTTAGACTGTGCAAATAGTTCAGTAGATTCATTTACATTTACGAATCCACGACTAATTACATCTGGATTATTCATTAGTTTTTTATTTTTGAAATCAATTGCAATTGAAACTACGATAACACCTTCTTCAGAAAGTTCTTTTCTATCTTTAATTACAACACTACCGATATCACCAATTCCTAATCCATCAACATATACATCAGATGCATCAAATTTACCAGCAATTCTAGCACTATCACTAGTTAAGGCCAACACTTCACCATTTTCCATAATAAATGAATTTTCTAATGGAATATCACACTCAGCCGCTGTTTGAGCATGAATAACTTGCATTCTATACTCACCGTGAATTGGCATGAAATACTTAGGTTTAATAAGTCTAAACATTAGTTTTTGTTCTTCTTTTGAACCATGTCCTGATGTATGAACATTATTTACACTTGATGTGATAACATTAGCACCAAGTTTTGATAATAAATCAATATTTTTATTAATAGACAATGTATTTCCTGGAATAGCTGAACTTGCAAAAATTACAGTATCAGTCGGCATTATTGTAATTTTCTTATGAGTTCCATTAGCTATTCTACTTAATGCTGCAAGTTCCTCACCTTGAGTACCCGTACATAAAATAAGTAACTTATTAGGATCCACTTGGTTTAGATATTTACTATTAACAAACGTTTCTTTAGGTGCTTTAATATAACCTAACTCCGTTCCAATTTTAATAGCTTTCTCCATAGAACGACCAAATACCACAATCTTTCTTCCATGTTCAATACATGCTTCTACTACTTGTTTTACACGATATACGTTCGAAGCAAATGTAGCGAATATAACTCTATGTTTTTCTTTTCGAAGTATATTAGAAATAGTTTTCCCTACTTCTTTTTCACTTTGTGTAAACTCTGTTCTTTCTGAGTTTGTTGAGTCAGATAGTAAACACAATACTCCTTGTTCACCAATCGCAGCCATTTTATGTAAGTTAGTTCCTTGACCAACAGGAGTAAAATCAAATTTAAAGTCCCCCGTATGAACAATATTTCCTTGCGGAGTATTAACAATTACTCCAAATGAATCAGGAATTGAGTGCGTAGTGTTATGGAATGAAACTTTAAGGTATTTAAAGCTCAACACTGTATCTTCATCTATCACGTTTAACTCTGCTTTAGCCAATAAATTGTGTTCCTCTAGTTTTGATCTTATAAGACCAATAGCTAAAGGTCCACCATAGATTGGTAAGTTTACTTTTCTTAGTAAAAATGGTAATCCACCGATGTGATCTTCGTGACCGTGAGTAATTATTAATGCTTTAATTTTGTCCACATTTTTCTCAATATATGAGTAATCTGGGATTACATAGTCAATTCCTAGAATATTATCTCCAGGAAACTTAACTCCAGCATCGATAATAACTATTTCATCTCGATATTGGATTGCATAGGTGTTTTTTCCAATTTCCCCTAGACCACCGATGGCAGCTACACCTACTTCATTTTTTTTAATGATCTTATCCATTAACTTTCTCCACTTTGAAGTCTTCAGATTGTTTTTCAAACTCTAAGTATGCTTCGCTTAATTCTTGAACAAGTTCAACATTGTAGTTTCTATCATCTAAATACTTTCTAACTGCTGGTACTCCATCAGCTTCAACATATAGTACTTGAGTGTTCTCCCTTACTGGAATTTCTTTTGAATTTTCTTGGTAAAATACTTTAAATACTGCCATTAATAATCTCCTATCATTTGTTTTAATATATTTAATGTGTAATCTATTTCATTTTTTGTTGTGTTAATATTTATAAATGAAAACTGTATAATGTTTCTTTCTTGTAAGTATGAACTCTTGTAATGAATAAAAATATTATTTATTGCAAGTGAAGAACCTACATTAAGTGAACATATATTTTCAGGAAGTTCTACAGTAATTATTACTGGAGATACTTCTTTTTCTTTAAATTTCATAATTGGAAGATTTAATTGCTTTAATCCTTCCTTCATATATGTATATTTTTC
>CAUUCZ010000056.1:0-7501 GCA_963543895.1 uncultured Gemella sp.
AATTTATTATTTATGAATAAAAATTTTATATTTTAAGGAGAAAAAATGTTTTTAGCTATTAATGAAATAAAGGATGCTAAGCTCAGGTATAGTCTTATTGTAGGATTACTTACACTAGTTTCTTATTTGATGTTTTTCTTATCTGGATTAGCTTTTGGATTGATAGATCAGAATAGATCTTCAATTGATCACTGGAAGGCGGATACGGTATTACTTTCTTCAGAAGCAAATAAAACTATTGGTTTATCTAATCTGAAATTATCAGATAAAGAATCTTTATCTGCGGATAATGTTGAACCTTTTAGTCAGATGGTTACAGTTGCCATAACTAAAAAGAATTTAAATGAGGATGTTAAACAAAAAGTGAGTATTTTTGGAGTTAACAATGGAAGCTTTTTAATACCACCGGTAATTCAAGGAAGAACCTTTGAAGCGAAAAATGAAGTAGTGATTGAAAAAAGCTTATCTGAAAAAGAAGGGTATTCTATTGGAGATACAATTAAAACAGCAAATTCTTATACTGAATTAAAAATAGTAGGTTATACAGAAAAATCTAGATTTAATGTAGCTCCAGTCATATATATGAATATTAATGATTTTCAAGTGTTAAAATATGGTAATGATAAATTAATTGATAACCCTATAATTAATGCTTTCGTGGTAAAAGGAGAATTAAAGGATTACGACAGTTCTATTTTCCAAAAAGTTAGTATAGCTGATTTTATTAATGAATTACCTGGTTATAGTGCTCAGATTTTAACGTTTGGACTAATGATAGGATTCTTAATAGTGATTTCTGCTATTATTATAGGTATTTTCATGTATGTACTTACTATTCAGAAAACACCTATTTTTGGTATAATGAAGGCCCAAGGAATCTCGAATGGAATTATTGGAATTTCTGTTTTATCGCAAACATTCTTACTTTCATTAGTTGGAAGTATACTAGGTTTGGTTGGAACATGGGGAACATCACTTGTCCTGCCATCAGCAGTACCATTTTTAGGAAATGGACTTTATTACAGTGTTATATTCGTTAGTTTGATTATTTTTTCTTTAGTTGGAACATTATTCTCTGTTTTAGCTATTAGAAAAATTGATCCATTAAAAGCAATAGGATAGGTGTCATATGAATGTATTAGAATTTATAAATGTAACTAGATCATATCAAGATGGAAATAAAGAAATAGAAGCTCTGAAAGAAACCAATTTTGAAATAGAAAGAGGACAATTTATAGCGATTATCGGTCCATCAGGTTCAGGAAAATCAACTTTCTTAACATTAGCTGGAGGTTTACAAACTCCATCTAAAGGTCAAATAATTATTAATGGAAAAGATTATACTAATTTGTCTGAGAAAGAAAGGTCAAAGTTACGATTTAACGATATTGGTTTTGTTCTGCAGGCATCTAATTTGGTTCCATTTTTAACTGCAAAACAACAGTTAGAACTAGTTGATAGAATAAATAAGCAAAAAAGAAAAACACTTCAAGATAAAAAATCACTATTTAAAGAATTAGGAATCGATCATTTAGAAAATAAATTACCTAAAGACTTATCAGGTGGAGAAAGACAACGATTAGCTATTGCTAGAGCTCTTTACAATAATCCGGCAATTATCTTAGCTGATGAACCTACAGCAAGTCTTGATTCAGATAGAGCGTTTGAAGTTGTAGATTTACTTTTAAAAGAATGTAAAGAAAAAAATAAATCAATTATTATGGTAACACATGATAATAGAATGATTGAAAAATGTGATCATGTTTACCGAATGAAAGATGGTGTTTTGACAAAAGAAAGATAAAATATAAAGTGTCTAAGTGAAATAACTTAGGCATTTTTTATTGCTTATAAGTTTAAGTTAGAATATAATTAAACTAATACATAAATATATAGGAGATAAATAATATGCTTTTACTAGGTGTAGAAAAAGAAAATGGATGGTTATTTGCAGAATATAGCTTGACTTATAGAGTTGATTGGGAACATATCTGTAAAGGAGTTAAATTAGCTTATGACTATTATGAGAATGTTGAAGTTCTTGTTGATGATAAAATAGTAAATATAAATTCAAAAGAACAAGTTATGGACTTAGAAGAAGCTGGAAAGATGACAATACGTGGTATTTCTATGATAATAGGTGTACCATTAATGATAACATTTTTTAATCAACTACAAGTAGCTAGATGTTCAGTAGCCTGTGCTACAGAGGAATTTCAAACAGCTGATTATGAAAAATTTAATAAGTCATTAGCTCAATATATGGATAGTCTAGAAATAGCCATGTTTAGATAAGAAGGACTTTTATTCTTGAAAGTCTTTTTTATTTTTAAATTATATATATATATTGTTTATATAAATAATTGTATAAAGCATATTAATATGATAATTTATGTTAGGATAATATATAGTTTTCTCATTATCAGAAATTTATGAGCAATGTATTAACTAATATTTTAAATAAAGTCAAAATAGTATAGAAAGGAAGAAGATGAAGAATTTAAAGTTTGATGGAACTCAGTTAAAATATATAGCTATAATTGCTATGACAATTGATCATTTAGCGTGGCTATTATATCCAGGTTTAGTTAAAGAACCAATACCAGTACTTATGCACATAGTAGGACGTCTAACAGCACCAATTATGTGGTATTTTATCGCAGAAGGATGTTATTATACAAAAGATATTAAAAAATATTTCTTTAGAATTATGAGCTTTGCTGTTATCAGTCACTTTGCATTTTGCTTCGGTCTAGGTGTACCATTTGATATAACTACAGGAAGTATATTTAATAAAACAAGTGTCTTATTCCCATTGGCGATGTCGGTTGCATTGATCGCAATATTTAGGAATGAGAAGATAAATAATACATTAAAGATTTTAACAATTATTGTGTTCTGTTTATTAACTTTTGTAGCGGATTGGTCTTCAATAGCCCTAATGATGCCATTCTTTTTGTATAATCATAGAGATAATAAAAAACAACAAATTCTCGATTATATTATATGGATAAGTGTTTATGCTGCTATTTATATTATCTTTATAGATGTATTTTATGGAGTATTACAGTTTGCAACTTTATTCTCTTTACCATTATTAATGAGATACGATGGTACTAGAGGTAAGCATATTGGTTCTAAGTGGTTCTTCTACTACTACTATCCAATACATTTAGCTATTATAGGTATTTTTAGAATTATATTATATGGAAATATTTCATTGGTACTTTAATGTTAAAGTGATATTTACAAGAAGTGTTTATTAAAGTTAGCACTTCTTTTTTTATTGTTATGTTATAATTATAGTGACTATAATTTTGTAGTTATTTAGGAGGAAAGTATATGAAGAAAAATATTTTTTTGATTTCAATGGTAACGTTGTTATCTATTGGTACAGTTGGTTGTGGTGTTAAACAATCAACTGAAAATAAGCATAGTGAGCAAAAACAAAAAAATGTTGAAGGACCAGGTAAAGATTTTGATTGGAATGCTAAAGTTTCACCTGTTGGTACTAAACGTACTTATACTGAGCAAAATACCGGGAAAAGTTTTGACCACGAGTTAACTGGATTAAAGAGAGCTCAGAGTAAATTAGAAGAAAAACGTAAAACAATAACTGATAAAAAAGTACAAGAAGCACTTAAAGTTGTCGATGCATTCTATGTAAACCAAGAAAATATCGATGTTATTGTGAAAGCAGCAGGTTTTAATAATCAAAAAGAAATGTATAAAAAGGTTTGGAATGATTTAAAACAATCTATGGTTCCATCGGAAGAAAATGTTAATTTTAAATATCAAAATATTAATTATGATATGAATGAATATGGCCCTATGATTCTTAAAGTTAATGGTAATGCTTATGGTAAAGCTGGAGCTTATGATTTTATAGATTATAAAGTTGAGGGTAATACTGTTTATTTATTTTTAATTGCTCCAACAATCGATACATATCAATACACGGTTAAAGCTACTTATAAACCAAACTATAAAACATTTTTTGAGCCGTTAGCTCAAATGAATGCAACAAGTAAAAATATTGCAGAAAAAGGATTTTCTAAATTTATTTTTTACTTAGCATCAGTTGATTTCAAAGGTGATGGATATGTGAATTTGCAAGGCATGGATTATTTGGCAAAAGAAAAACAATACCTTGCAATTAAAGTAGATGACTCAGGAAAAGTATCGATTGACAATGACAATCTATTAAATTTATTGCGTATAAAAATGGCTGTAGCAAATCAAAAGAACATGGTTAAATTTAATACAACAAAAATCTAATATATAGGTTCCTTGTTAAGACAAAACTTAATAAGGAACTTTTTATACAGTTCGATATCAATATGTAGTAAATGATATCGAAATATAATACAATATTAGTGTGGGATTTACAATTAGAAGTAGCATTTATAGAATTTTAAAAGTTGGAGAATGATTAGTATGAAAATATACAAAGAAAATATAGTACGATGTAATAAATTTTATAATAGTGATTTTTATAAATTTCTTAATGAAAATGATTCAGATTTTTTAGAGATAATTTTTACGGAGCTGTGTCTAGATGCAGATGAGTGTGATGAAGAATTATATATAAAATTAGGAGAGAAGTATAACTTAGAAAGAAAAGGGAAAAAACTTATTGACTATGTAGATAACGAAAAAATAATATTATCTGCAGATGTAATATGTGGTAGAAAGCAACTAGTAAAAATAAATGGTGGCTTATACTCAAAATGGATTAAAGATTATGAAACTATAAGATCAAAATTAGATTTTCATTTTATATGGCCAAGACATAAACTACCAACAATTAATACGTACAGATATGCTATTTATAAAGATCGAATTGATTGTTTGCTATATGATCTAAAAATGTATTTTAATTGTAAAAAAACACCAATGGAGAAAGCCTATAGTAATGGAACTACAAAAATTTGGTTGAAAAAATTTAAGGATTTTCCTGATTTTATTAATAAAATGAAATTTAATAATTATGTCGATGAAAATTATAATGTATTAGATATAGAAAAAAATGATGGTTCTATAATATTTGAATACATTCAAGGAAAAGAGTTAAATGATTCATTAGTAGGATATCTAAGAAATGTACTGGCTTTAAATTAAAAATAAACTGTTTTCGAAAGGATAAAATGAATAATAAAGAAGAAAGAGTTCAATGCCAAAAGTTATGGGCAAAAAATAAATATCTTGTTTTAAGCCACTCAAGTAAAATATACTTAGAAATTAGAACCTATTTAAAACAAGAAGAAGTATCCCTAAGTAAAGTGAATGAGCTTATAAAACAAGCTGTAAGTTTACCTGAGGATAAAGGACAAGTAACGAATGCATTGCATCATGTCTGGGGATATTTTAAAAAATATGCGACAAAAGAAGAAAAAGATAATTTTTTTGATATGATTGAAGAATATCATAATGATAAATATAAAAAAGAAGATTTGATAAAAGAAGTAAAACATCTTCTAAATAAATATCCAAATAAATATTTGGAAGAATCTACTTTTATCAATGGAGGACAAGATGAGACTTTGGCATGAAGAACTAATATCAAAATTACCAAGGCAACAGCTTTTAGGACAACATAGAGAGTGCTGTGCACTAAGAGGAAATGGTTGGGGTAAGAAACATGCAACGGTAGATTATGTATTTGAACACAAACCATTTTTACTTTTCAAGTATCATGAATTAATCATGCAGGAAATGAAGAATAGAGGCTATAATGTTAGTGAAGAGTGGCTTGATAAAAATTATAGAGGAAAAATTTGTGCTCCTCACAACGATCTAAAAGAGTATAAAATAAATAAGCCGATTTATAAAGAACATGATGCAGCATACTATAATGAGTGTATTGAGAATTTAGCTCAAAAGGATATTTTTATCTAGTAGTAATAAGAAAAGATAGTTTTATTGACAATTAATAATAAAAGTAGTAATATTAATTTACTTGCAAACGCAAGTAAATTAAGAGGTGACAAATGAATAATGAAGAAGTAGTAAATAAATGGATAGCATTTCATAGTAATATGAAACAAATAAGTACTGAATTAGAAGATGCCTTATCAAAAGGAGAGCATCCAATAACTTTAAATGAATACTATAGCTTACATTACTTGAATGAAACCGAAGGAAATATATTAAGAATGACAGATTTAAGTACTAAGATTTCATTAAGTTTAAGTGCAACATCAAGAATGTTAGCTAAATTTGAAAATACGTGTGGTGTAATAGAAAGATTTTCTTCTGCTGAGGACAAGAGAGGTGTATGTATAAAATTAACACCTAAAGGAAAAAAGTACCTAGAAAACACTACGAGTATAGTTACAGATGTATTAAATAGAAATAGTGATAAAATATAAAATCAGAATTTATTATTTTGATTTTTATATTTTACCAATGTACTTGTTTGTGCAAGCAAATATTTTTCAATAAAAGTTTAGGAGAATTAAAATGACAAAATTAACAAATCAACCTGTAAAAGATAGAGCAGAACATAACGCATATTTCCCATCAGATTACTCCTTAAGTGTATATACAAGCCCTATAACAAATTTTGATGGTTTTAAATTTGAAAACACATATAGTGGTGAAAAGAATAAGATTTTAATGATAGCGACAGATGAAAGATACTTACAAATGTCTAATGGAAAGTATTTTTCGACAGGTAATCATCCTGTAGAAACATTATTACCAATGTTACATATCGATGGTGCTGGATTTGAGATAGATATTGTTACTTTATCAGGAAATTCTGTAAAATTAGAGATGTGGGCAATGCCAGAAAAAGATGAAAATGTTATGAAGCTTTATAATAAATATATAGAAAAATTTGAAAATCCTATTAAATTAGATAGAATTTTGGAAAATATTACTTCAGAAAATTCACCTTATTCAGGAGTTTTCATACCAGGTGGTCATGGTGCAATGATTAATTTGCCTGAAAGTAGAGAAGTAAAAGAGGTTCTTAAATGGGCAATTAAAGAGAATAAAAAAATCATAACACTTTGTCATGGTCCAGCTGCATTAATTTCAGGAAATATTGATGAATCAGAGTTCTTATTTAAAAATTATGAAATGACTGTTTTCCCAGATAGTATAGATGAGGGAGCAAACCAAGAAATTGGCTATATGCCAGGAAAATTAAAATGGTTATTAGCTGAAAAGCTAGAAAGTTTGGGTGCGAAAATAGTAAATGAAGCAATAAGCGGTCAAGTTCATATAGATAGAAACTTAATAACTGGAGACAGTCCTCTTGCAGCAAATCAACTAGGAATTGTAGCTGTAGATGAGTTGTTAAAAATGGTAAATAAATAGAGGTGATAATTATGAAAATTTCAATTTTGAACTTAGCTCCATTAAGACAGGGGCAGAATTTTAAAGATGCTATTGACGCAATGGTTAAATTAGCTAAAAAGGCTGATGAATTAGGATATGAAAGATATTGGATTGCAGAACATCATAATACTAAAAGTGTAGCAAGTAGTGCGAC
>CAUUCZ010000057.1:0-7443 GCA_963543895.1 uncultured Gemella sp.
AAATATATTAATTAGCTTCCAGCTGGAATATATCCTTCGATATGTTGTTTAGCTAATTCTTCATGCTCTGGGTAAGTTTTTGAGAAATAAGCTTTTCCATCTTTTGTAGCATGTAAGAAGTATAAATAGTCTGTATTCTCAGCATTATTTAATGCTTCATATGACTCAGATCCGATCGATGAAATCGGCCCTGGTGGTAAACCAATAACAGAATACGTATTATAAGGTGAATTTAATGATAATTCTGCCTGTGTTGGTGCTCCAGTTAACTTATCAGCTGCATAGTTTGCTGAAGGGTCAGTTTGTAATTTCATTCCTTGAGCTAATCTATTTAAGAATACACTTGCGATAAGTTTATTCTCATCTGATTTCGTAGATTCTTTTTCAAGAATACTAGCCATTGTCATATATTCGTGAATAGAAATTTGTTTGTCTTGTCCATTTATTTTCCAAGTTTTATTATTTTTCTTATACAATGGTACTACTTTTTCATTAGTCAACTTAACCATTTTAGTAATTAAACTCTCTACAGTTTCATTATCACTTAAGTCATAAATAGCTGGGTATAAATATCCTTCTAAAGCATATTTAATATCTTTTCGATAAACATCATCCGTGATTAATTCAGGGAATTGTTTCTGTAATTTTTTAATAAATTCAGCATCATTAACTTTTTCTAAAAACTCATCACTACTTAATTTAGTTTTTTCTAAATTCTTAGCAATTTTAAGAATACTGTCACCTTCTATTAAAGCAAATGTATTACCTGAGCTAGCCTTATTTTTAGTACCAAGCTCTTGCATAATTTGAGATAAGCTCATGCTTTGTTTTAAATTAAAGTTACCCACGTAAAATGATGTATTCGGGTGTAATCTTGCATAGATTTTAAATACTTCTTCGTTTTTTATTAAACCTTTAGCTTTTAACTCCTGAGCAATTTTAGCACTACCATAATTTTCTCTAATTTCAACGGGAATATCTTTATTATTAGTCTTATCAACTGGAGTTGTCATATAGTAAAATAGTGATAAGACTACTATTCCTAGAAGAACAAAGAAAGTAATAATTACAGGAATAATCGATTTTTTCTTCCTATTTTTTTTCTTTAGTTCTCTACTTCTTCTAATTTTATCTTCTCTCATTTTTTACTCACTTTCATCGTAGTAGAAAGTATCTAATACTTCTGAAATCATATCATATTCTTCATCTGTTTCAACTGGTTCAAATCTAACACTATCTTCACCATCTTCAACACAAACCATTGGGAAAATACTAATTTCCTCTTCGTCAATTGTTTCTTCTTCAGCGAAAATGTAGTATAAATTACCGTTTGTTGGATTAGTAAACTCTAAAATTTTACGGTATTCTTTTTCTTCACCTTCTAACGTACTAAGTGTGTACACCTCTTCTGTATTATCGATACTAATGTTTTTTAAGTCTTTCTCTTGCATTTTATTTTCCTCCTGAGATTTATATTAATTTAATTTATCTAAATATGTCTGAAGTATTAATACTGCAGCCATTTTATCAATAACATTTTTTCTTTTTTTTCTTGAGACATTAGCTTCAAGAAGTACTCTTTCAGCACCCATTGTAGTCAAACGTTCATCTTGTAAAATTATCTCAACATTTTTAAGTTTCTTTTTCAATACCTCTACAAAATACAGTGTTGCTTCACCTCTAAAACCTACTGAATTATCCATGTTTTTAGGAAGACCAACTACTATTTTTCCTACATTGTGCTCTTGAACTAATTCCTTAATTCTTTTAATTTTAAAATCTTTAACCTGCTCATTAATATTTATAGTTTCTATACCTTGAGCAGTGAACCCTAACAAATCGCTAACGGCAACACCGATAGTTTTTGATCCGTAATCAAAGCCCATAATCCTTTTATCTAACATTTACGACTCCTGTATAAAAAAGTATAATAAGTACTCTAGTATATCATCCATTTCTATTAATCTTATTTGCTCCCTTGCATGATTATCTCTAGGAATATATACTGGATCAGCAGTTTTGATATATCCCATTAGTTGATTAATAGGGTCATATCCACGCTGCTTAATTGTCTCAACAACATTTTTTAGTATGTTGTGAATATCATTTTTATCATAAAAGTTGCTATCAAATAATCTTGTTTCATCGAAATTTGTCATAATCTTTACCTCCGATTATACTAACTCTACTAAGATACCTACTGCATTCTCTCCTGTATGTGTCGAAATAATTGGTGTTGTAGTAAATATTTCATCTTCACTTACTTCATAACCAAAAGCTTCTTTTAATGCTGGTTTGATTAATTCTATATATTCATCAGCTAAAGCATTTGGCAAGCTAATACTTTTTATAGTTCTATTTTGTTTTTCTTCTTCAATATATTTTATTAAAGTATTAACTAGTTTTTTCTTACCACGTACTTTATCTAAAGCAACTAACTCAGTTTCCTTTAACTGAGTTAAAACTTTAATATTTAGTAGTCCCCCAATTAAAGCTTGTGACTTACTTAGTCTACCACCTTTTACCAAATTGTCAAGTTTATCGATTGTAACATACGTTAATATACTTTTAGCTTTTTCTCTTAAGTTCTCTGCAATTACCTCTACTTCAACATTTTCTTCAAGTTGTTTTAGACACTCTTTAAGTAAGAAGACCATACCTCGTGTTGTCGTCTTAGTATCAACAACGTATACTCCTTCAAACTCTGAACTTGCAGTAACTGCTGTATTATAAGTTCCACTTAAAGCTGAAGACAGAGTTAAGACAATCACCTTATAGCCTTCGTTAGTCCATTTTTCAAAAGCTTCTATAAATTTCCCGATTGCAGGTTGACTTGTCGAATACGAAGTTGCTGTTCTCATTTTCTCAATATATTCATCATTACTAATTGTACGATAATCGTACTCAACACCATCTATATTAATTGTCAAAGGAATTACATCCACATTATATTTTTCAATTTCATCAAAAGTTAAATCACTAGATGAATCAATAATTACTTTTACTTTTTCTACCATCTACTTTTTCCTCTTTCTTTTATAATGTAAAAACACAAAATCAAATTCATTATTTTCGTCTTTTAAAAATTCTTCTCTACTAATTAATTCCCATTCATTCTCATCAAATTCAGGAAACTTCGTATCAGCTTCAACAATTGTATTTACTTCTGTTATAAACATTTCATCACATTTATCAAAATATTTATTGTATATCATTCCACCTCCAAAAATATAAGCCTTTTGAGTCTCTATATTTTCTAAAATAGAATCATCTGTATATACTTCAATATTTGAATAGTGACTTAAAGAATCCTTATCACGAGTTAAAACCCTATTAATTCTATTTGGAAGTGCTCTACCAATGCTATCCAAAGTCTTACGTCCCATGATAATAGTTTGGTTAGTTGTTAATTCTTTAACCCTTAGCATATCACTTTTCAAATGCCATGGAATAGTGTTTTCCTGACCTATTGATTTATTTTTATCATATGCAACTATTAGTGATAACATATTATACCTCCTAAACTGCTATTGGTGCCTTTATAAATGGATGACTTTCATAATTGGCAATTTCTACATCTTCGATTTTAAGATCAAAGATACTTTCAAAATCTTTGACTTTTAGTTCTGGTAAAGAATAAGGCGTTCTAGACATTTGTTCTTTTACTTGATCAAAGTGATTTTTATAAATATGAGCATCACCTAACGTATGAACAAATTCACCTACTTCAAGACCACATTCTTTAGCAATTAAAATAGTAAGTAATGAATATGATGCAATGTTAAATGGCACACCTAAAAATACATCTCCACTTCTTTGATATAACTGACAACTTAATTTCCCATCATTTACATAAAATTGGAATAGTGAATGACAAGGAGGAAGTGCCATAGTATCAACTTCAGCTGGATTCCACGACGAAACTATTAAACGACGAGAAGATGGATTAATTTTAATTTGCTCGACAACATTTTTTAATTGATCAATACCATTAAAATCTCGCCATTGTTTTCCATAAACATTACCTAAATCACCAAACTTTTTAGAAAACTCTTCATCTGAAAGTATTCTTTCTTTAAAAATAGTCATTTGTTCTTTATACTGTTTAGAAAATTCTTCGTCAACTAATGTTCTGTGCCCAAAATCTGTCATATCTGGTCCAGTATACTCATCACTTTCTACCCATTTTTTGAAGGCCCATTCATTCCATATATTATTTTTATTTTCAAGTAAAAACTTAATATTAGTATCTCCCTTAATGAACCATAATAGCTCAGACCAAACCAAATTAAAGTTTACTTTTTTGGTAGTTAACAATGGGAATCCTTCAGATAAGTCAAACTTCATTTGGTATCCAAATATACTCTTAGTACCAACACCTGTTCTATCTTCTTTTTCTGTTCCGTTTTCTAAAATATGATTACATAATTTTAAATACTCTTTATCTGCCACTCTATTTCTCCATTACGCTTTATAGTTGTGTTCCCTTAAATATTTCATTAAATCTTTAATTTTCTCTAATGAACTTTTACCGAAGTGATGCTCAATACCTTCAACTTCCTCGTAAACTTTATCTTCATCTACCCCTATTAATCTTAGAAAATCCTCTAACAGTTCATGCCTTGTTAAAGCATATTCACCCATTTTTTCTCCTTGTTCGGTTAGGGCGATACCTCTATATTTTTCATATACTATATAGCCTTCAACATCAAGTTTTTTTAACATTTTTGTTACAGTAGATGGATAGACATCTAACTTTTCTGCTATATCTGCGCTTCGTGCATATCCTTTATTTTTTACTAGAGAATAGATAACCTCAATATAATCTTCCATAGTTGGTGTTGCTTTTGCCATATTACAGTCCTCCTTTATAAAATTTTAAATGGTGATTTCTCAACATTTGATTTAATAACTTCAATTCCTTGCTTAGAAATATAATCTTTTAATAAGTCTTTTACTAAACTTTCTGTAAAGTGACCAATATCAATAATATTCTTTTTCATTTCTATTGCATCAAGTGCAGCATGATACCCTACATCCCCTGTTAAATAGATATCAACTTCGGGTAGTGAATATAGAAAATCAGCCCCACTTCCTCCTAATAGTGCTACCGTTCTAATTTCTTTATCATTCCCAATAACAGCAGAGACAGTTTCTAATGAGAATTTTTCTTTAATATATACTATAAAATCTTCGATAGATAATGATGAGGATAATCTTCCTATTCTTCCTAAACCAGCTTCCTTATCTAAATTATGCTCAAACAAGACTCTAATATCATCTAAATCAAGAAGTTTGGCCAAGTGATCATTAAGCCCTAGTTTTGCTGAATCTAAGTTAGTATGAAATGAAATTACTGAAATATCATTTTTTATTAAATCTCTAATAATATTAGATTTGAAATCATCTGTAAAATCTAATGATTTCAGTGGTTTAAAAATAAGAGGATGGTGAGAAACTATTAAATCTACATTATTATCAATAGCTTCTTTTACTACTTTTGTAGTTACATCTAAGCAAACTAAAACCTTATTAACATTACTATTATTTTCACCTAGCATTAAGCCGACATTATCCCATTTTTCAGCAAGTTTAACATCTGCTAATTCATTTAATTGATTATATACATCTTTTACAGTGATCACAAATCTAACCTCCTTTAATTGTTTTCATATTATTATAACATTTTATAAAAAATATTGCCATAACGAAACATAGTTTGTAATTAAAATAACATATTTATTTTCTATAATAATTTTTCTATCTCTATAAAACTATAAGGTCTACTAATATTTTATAAACACGAATAAACTTTATATTCATCTCCATCTATACTAGACATTTTTTCTATAATATATTATCATTGTTCATATAAAGAAATTAGTAGGAGTTAATTATGCAAACTGTAGAAGGTTATTTAAATAAAATTATTTTTCACAATAAAGAGAATAATTACTATATATTATCTATATTTTTAAATGATCAGTACGATTTTGTTGATGGAGATTATCTTAGTGTTGTCGGTACATTTAACGACTTCGAATTTGTTGAAGATGATTTATATTCATTCAAAGGAGAAATAGTACAGCATAGAAAATATGGGACACAATTATCTGCAATCGTTGTAGAACCTGTTATTGAAAAAGATAAAGAAGCTATCGTTTCTTATCTCTCAAGCTCTATATTCCAAGGTGTTGGAAGAAAAACAGCCGAATTAATAGTCGATACACTTGGAGTAGATGCATTAGATAAAATTTACGAAGATAAAGATTCTCTATTTAACATAAAAGGTATTCCAGAGCAACGAAAAGATACAATATATGCTACTATTGTTGCAAATAAACAAACACAAGACATTATCCTTAAACTAAACGAGTATAATCTTAGCAATAATTTGATTCTAAAAATATATAACTTCTATAAACATAATACACTTCGTACTATTACGGAAAGTCCCTATTCATTAATTAAAGATATTAAAGGTATTAACTTTAAAACAGTAGATAAAATAGCTGAAATTAATGAAATAGCTGCAAACGACCGCGAGAGAATCCTGTATGCTTTTATTTACACAATAAACTCATTTTGTTTTTCAACAGGTAATACATATATATCAAAAAACACTCTACTATATAATACATTTAATATATTATATAGTTCTAGAAATATAGCAGTAGCTAAAGAAGATATACTAAGTTCCTATGACTATGCATTAGATACTGGTAAACTAATAGAAATTGAAGATAGAGTATTTTTACCAGAAATTTACTATTCTGAATACTCTATTTACAGTGACATCAGTAATAGATTAGAACTCGAAGTTGATTTTGATATCAGTGAGAGTTTACTTGATAAATATATAGAAGAAGTCGAAGATGAATTAGAGATATCATACGATATCGTGCAAATAGCTGCAATCAAAAATTGTATTAAAAATAACTTTTCTATTTTAACTGGTGGGCCTGGAACAGGCAAAACTACAATAATACTTGCTGTAATAAAAATCTTCCAAAAAATTAAAAACTACAGTATTCACGACTTACTAGATGAATCTAGAAGTATTCTTACTTTATGTGCCCCTACTGGTAAAGCTGCAAAAAGAATGTCAGAAAGTACTGGCTTCTATGCTTCAACAATCCATAAAGCTATCGGTTGGAGTACAGAGGACGAAAACATGGAAGAATTTGTTAGTGAAAAATTTATTAAATCAGAACTAGTTATAATAGATGAGTCTAGTATGATTGATGTATTCTTAATGTACAACTTACTAAAAATCATTAACAAAGATGCTAAAATTATACTAGTTGGAGACAATGACCAACTCCCTTCTATCGCTCCTGGTAATGTCCTTAATGATTTAATTAATTCCAAAGCAATATCTACGGTAAAATTAAATAAAATCTTTAGACAAAGTGAACATTCAAGTATTATTAATATTTCACA
>CAUUCZ010000058.1:0-7249 GCA_963543895.1 uncultured Gemella sp.
AACTTCAAAATGATAAAAATAAAGACCAGTATTAAATGGTTTAAAAGTTACATGATAAGTAGAGTAGTTTTTTCTAGCTTTTTCTTTAAATTCTAAACTCTTAGAAATAATTTCACCTGTATATTCATTTTTAATAATTATTTTAAAGTCATTAAAGTAAAAATCATCCTTTATGAATACTTCAAAATAGAAATTGTCATTATTTCTTAATGCCCCCTGAGGGTATTTATTTTTTATTGGATTAAATTTAATCATATTTTTCATCTCCGAAACATAAAATTTTCATTACTAAACTGTTTTCTAAAATCAATCAGTTTAATTTTAATATAAAAGTTTTTAAAAGTAAATAATTTAATTATAAAACAATGAAAAATAATTAATATAAGAGCAATGTAAGGGGTATATTTCTTTATAGAAAACAACTAAAGAAAACATTTACATAAAGGCTTCATTATGTTATACTATAGTTATAAAAAATAAAGAAATAATTAGTGATAAAATAAACTATTTTTATTCATTTTTCTTTATGCTAAAAATTTTTACCAACTAAAGTAAACGTTTACTTTTAGTGAAAAGGGGGTTATTTAGTGAACAATAATATGGCAGAATATTTATTCCATGAAGGGACTAATTACCATAGCCATAAATATTTAGGATCATTTTTAGATGGGGATAAATGTATATTTCGAGTATGGGCTCCAAACGCAGTAAGGGTATTTGTAACTGGTGAGTTTTGTTCTTGGCATCCTCATACTCATGAAATGAAATTAATTAATGATAAAGGTATATTTGAAGTTGAGCTTAGTGGTATTAAACAATATGATGCATATAAATACGTAATAGTTACTAAGAGTGGAACTGAGTTATGGAAAGCAGATCCTTATGCAAAACATGCTGAAACTAGGCCATTAACAGCTTCAAAAGTTTATTCGTTACCGTACTATGAATGGAAAGATAGCAAATGGATGAAAAATAGAGAGGTTCCTTACCATCGTCCTATGAATGTTTACGAAGTACATTTAGGTTCTTGGAAACATCATGAAGATGGTAGGGAATTAAGTTATAGAGAATTGGCTCATACACTAGTAGACTATGTAAAAGATATGAACTATACTCATATTGAATTGTTACCGATAACTGAATATCCTTATGATAAATCATGGGGGTATCAAGCAACGGGGTATTTTTCACCAACTTCTAGATATGGAACCCCTGAAGATTTTATGTATTTTGTTGATTGTTGTCACCAAAATAATATTGGAGTAATTTTGGACTGGGTACCTGGACATTTTACAAAAGATGCTCATGGATTGTATGAATTTGATGGGACACATTGTTATGAATATTCAGATACAAGAAAAATGGAACATGAAGGCTGGGGAACTAGGGTCTTCGATTATGGACGAAATGAAGTAAGATCCTTTTTAACATCAAGTGCAGTTTCTTGGATAGAAGATTACCATATAGATGGTATTAGAGTAGATGCCGTAAGCTCGATGATATTTTTAAACTATTGTCGTGATGAGGATAAATCTGCAAGAAATATCTATGGTGGTTTTGAAAATTTAGAAGCAATTGATTTCTTAAAAAATTTAAATCTTTATATAAAAGAAAACTATCCTGGTGTTTCAATGATAGCAGAAGAATCGACAAGTTATCCAAAGGTAACAGCAGCTGTTGAACATGGTGGTTTAGGTTTTGACTTTAAGTGGAATATGGGATGGATGAATGATAGTCTTGATTATTTAGAAACAGATCCTTTCTTCAGAAAAGGAGTACATAACAAATTTACTTTCTCAATGCATTATGCATTTTCAGAAAATTTCATCTTACCAATTTCGCATGATGAAGTAGTACATGGAAAAAAATCGTTATTAGATAAAAGTCCTGTTTCATACGAAGATAAGTTTGGTAATTTTAAAGCATTCTTAGGATATATGTATGCACATCCTGGGAAAAAACTGACATTTATGGGAATTGATATTGCTCAATTTATTGAATGGGATGAGGAAAGAGAATTAGATTGGTTATTAATGCTTTATCCTAAACATGTATTCACCCATAGATATGTTAAAGAGCTTAACAAGTACTATAAATCTACACCTGCATTATGGGAAAACGATAGTGACTGGGATGGATTTAAATGGCATGTTGTAGACGATAATAACAATAATGTTTTTGCTTTTTCACGTAAAGACAGATCTGGTAAAGAAGTATTAGTAGTGACTAACTTTTCAAATCAAATATTAAAACATTATGAAATAGGAGTAGATACTTGGGGAAGTTATAAAATAGCATTGAATTCGGATGCTAAGAAATATGATGGATTAGCAATTTCAAATAGGAATTTAAAAACTATAAATAAAGAGAAAAACGAATTTAAATATACTTTGAGTATAAACATACCACCTTATACAACGATGTATATAGAAAAGAAATAATTAAGTTTTAGAAAAGGGGGTCAAATTTATGGCACGAAAAAAAGAAGTAGTAGCTATGCTACTAGCAGGAGGACAAGGTACGAGGCTTCAAGTATTAACTAAAGATATGGCTAAACCAGCCGTACCTTTTGGTGGGAAATATAGAATTATCGATTTTCCATTATCAAACTGTGCGAACTCTGGAATTTCAACAGTTGGGGTATTAACACAGTTTATGCCACTTGAACTTAACTCATACATGGGTAACGGTCAACCATGGGATTTAGATAGAATGGATGGTGGACTATCTATTCTACCACCTTATACTGCAGGTAAAACGGGAGAATGGTATAAGGGAACGGCAAATGCTATTTATCAAAATATTAAATATATAGAGCAATACAATCCAGAATACGTACTTATCTTATCTGGAGATCACATTTACAAAATGAATTACAAAGAAATGTTAAATTTCCATAAAGAAAAAGGTGCCGACTTAACAATAGCACATATTAATGTTCCTCTTGAAGAAGCGAGCCGTTTTGGTATTTTAAATACGAATACAGATTTAAAAGTTACAGAGTTTCTAGAAAAACCAGAAAATCCAATATCTACAAAAGCATCAATGGGTATTTATATCTTTAGTTGGAAAGAACTTAGAGAATACCTGATTCGCGATGAGGAAAATCCTGAAAGTGAAAAAGACTTCGGTAAAAACATTATTCCGATGATGTTGAACGAAGGTAAAAACATCTATGCTTATCCATTTTATGGATATTGGAAAGATGTAGGTACAATAGAAAGTCTATGGGAAGCTAACATGGACCTTATTAAAAATAAAGAGAATTTCAACATTGATGACAGATTATGGAGAATTTACTATCGTCATGAAGGCGCAATGCCACAATATTTAGGGCACAGTGCCAATGTAAAAAATTCTATGATTTCTGATGGTACTGCAGTTTACGGTACGGTATCTGAATCAATTATTTCTTCAGGTGTTAGAATTGAAGAAGGTGCTGAAGTTGTAGGAAGTATTATAATGAAAAATGTTCTAATAGAAAAAGGTACTAAAGTATATAATTCAATTATTGCTGAAGGTTCGGTAGTTAAAGAAAATGTAGAAATTGGTCACAGAGAAATAGTTTTAGGAAAAGAACAAATAACAGTAATCGGTAGGGATGAAGTTGTAAATGATAATAGGAAAGTAGAGGGAAAATAATATGGTAAATGCGTTTTGTGTATTATTTGCAGATAACTATCGTAATGATGATTTGCAAGGATTAGTAAGGAATAGAACACTAGCATCTTTAGCGGTTGCATCAAGATATAGAATGATTGATTTCATGTTATCTTCTTTAGTAAAAGCTGAAGTATCAAATATTGCAGTAGTAACAAACTATCACTATAAATCATTAATGGATCACCTGAGTTGGGGGAAAGACTGGGATCTAAATAGAAAAAATAGTGGACTTAAGTTTATTACACCAATGTCAAACCATCACTCAAACCGTGTAGCTCAAAACAAGATAGAGGTATTAGGGGACGCTTCTAAATATGCAGATACATTGTTGGAAGAATATTGTATTTTAGCTGATGGAAACATTGTAGGTAATATTGATTTTAAAGATATGGTAAATTATCATAAATCAACAAATGCAGACATAACGTTAGCTTATACATATAGAAAACCTCAACAACGTGAATCGCAAATAATTTTTGATGACAAGAATAGAGTTTATGATAGTTTATATCATTATGATGGATTTGATCAAGTGTGCCCGACACAGGTTAAAATCTATATAATGTCTAAACAAATGTTTAAAGAATTAGTTAAAAAAGGTACGACATTAGGATGGCAAGATCTTCTACTAGACTTTATTACTAAGAACTTCCATCGTTTAAATGTTTATGGATATGAAATTAAAAATTACAATAGAACAATTAATAGTGTCCAAGAATACTATAATTTCAACCGTGATTTATTAAATCCAGATAAGTTAAATGAATTGTTCTTATCAGGAACAGATATTCTAACAAGAGTAGCAGATAGTGTGCCAACTACATATGGAGACGGAGCAATTGTTAAGAATTCTATACTAGGTGATGGTTGTGAAATTAACGGAATTGTGGAAAATAGCATTCTGTTTAGAGATGTTGTAGTTGAAGAAGGAGCAGTAATTAAAAACTCAATCGTACTGCCGAATTGTGTGATTAAAAAATCAGCATACTTAGATTGTGTGATTTTAGATAAATATGCAGTAGTTTCAGAAAAAGTTGAATTAAAAGGAACAGAAAACTGCCAGGTTATCGTAGAAAAAGGTAAAGTAGTAGAATAATAAAAAAGGGTTAGATTAAAATGTAGGAGAAATTTGTAAAACTTTCGATTTTCAAAAGAAAAAAGAGTATAATATACAGATAGACTGCATCTAAAACTAACCCTTTTAGTATGAAAGTAAATTACGAATAAGGAGAAATATAATGAAAATTTTATTCGTGGCAGCTGAAGCAGCACCATTTGTTAAAGTTGGGGGTCTAGGTGATGTTATAGGTTCATTACCAAAATCCCTTCAAGACGAAAATGTAGAAGCAAGGGTTGTACTACCGTTGTATTCTTCAATAGATAGAGACAAGTACGATTTAAAATACAGACAACATATTTTTATTAATTTAGGATGGAGAACAGTTTACTGCGGAATCTTTGAGACTGTAGTAAACGGAGTAACATACTACTTCATTGATAATGAACAATACTTCAATAGAGACAGTATATACGGTCAAGAAGATGACGGGGAGCGTTTCGCATTTTTCTCGAAAGCAGCATTAGAAATATTACCGCATATTGACTATAAACCAGATGTAGTAAATGCTAACGATTGGCATGCAGCATTATCAATTATTTATTTAGATGATCTTAAAGCAAGAGGAGAAGCCTTCTATCAAAATATAAAAAGTGTAATTTCAATTCATAATATTGAATTCCAAGGAAAATTCAATCCTTATGAAATGGGTAACTTATTTGGGCTAGATAATAAGTACTTTGATGCACTAATTTACAAAGGTGATTTAAATTTATTAAAAGGAGCTATACAATTAGCTGATAGAATTAATACTGTAAGTGAAACATATGCTCATGAAATATTAGACCCGTACTTCTCATACGGATTAGATGATATTTTAAGAGTAGAACAAGGGAAACTTCACGGTATAATTAATGGATTAGATACTGATAAATTCAATTCAAAAACTGATAAACTAATTTTCAAAAATTTTGATTCTAAAACATTAAAAAATAAAGTACAAAACAAGTTGAAATTCCAAGAAGAATTAGCTTTAGAAGTGAATGAAAATATTCCTATGATCGGAATGGTTACAAGATTAACTCATCAAAAAGGTATAGATTTAGTTCTTCATGTAGCAGATGAGATTTTAAAAACTGGAGCACAATTAGTAATTTTAGGAACAGGTGATAGACATTATGAAGATGCACTACGTTCGTTAGAATATCGTCGTCACGATAAAGTAAGAAGCTTAATAATGTTCTCTTCAGAAGTGTCTTCGAAAGTATATAGTTCTTGTGATATGTTCTTAATGCCTTCTAAAACTGAACCATGCGGTTTATCTCAATTAATTTCAATGAGATATGCTACAGTGCCGATTGTTCACAGAGTAGGTGGTTTAAGAGATACAGTAGAACCATTTGACGGTAATTCTGGAACAGGATTTACATTTGAAAGTTTCGACGCGTATGATATGCTAGATGCTGTATACAGAGCGACATACTGCTATTACCAAGAACGTCATATTTGGAATAAGATTATGAAAAATGCGATTAAACAAGATGTAAGTTGGAAAAAATCAGCTTTACAATATATAGATATGTACAATGAAATAGTTTAATAAACTAGACTATAGGAGAGAATAATGAAAAATCAAGAATTTGAACAAAGAATAGAGAAGTATTTAAAAAGACAATTTGGGATCACTATAACTGCAGCAAGTAAACGTCAAGTGTATGAAGCGTTAATGAGTACGGTAAGAGAAAAATTATCTGAGAAAAAATTTGCTTACGAACAAGAATTAAAAAAAACAAAGCAAAAACGTGCTTACTACATGTCAATGGAGTTTCTAGTAGGTAGAACTTTAAGAAATAACTTATTTAATCTAGGAATTGAAAAGGAAACTAAAGAATATCTAGAAAAAAATAAATTTAATCTAGATGAAATCTATGATATTGAGCCAGATCCAGGTTTAGGAAATGGTGGACTTGGAAGACTTGCTTCATGTTATTTAGATGCCTTAACTAGTAGTGATTATCCAGTAACTGGCTTCTCAATTTTATACGAATATGGAATTTTCAAACAAGTTATCAACAATGGTTGGCAACAAGAATTTCCAGATTACTGGTTAGATTTAGGTAAATATGGTCTTGTTTATAGAAATGATGAAGAAATTGAAGTAAGATTCTACGGTCATGTAGAAGAAAAAATGACTGAAGATGGATTTAAAGTTGAGCACAAAGATTATACATCTATCCAAGCTGAACCTTATGATTTATTAATCTCTGGATATAAAACTAAAACTGTTAATACATTACGTCTTT
Source organism: uncultured Gemella sp. (assembly GCA_963543895.1). Taxonomy (GTDB): domain Bacteria; phylum Bacillota; class Bacilli; order Staphylococcales; family Gemellaceae; genus Gemella. The sequence goes on from CAUUCZ010000058.1 coordinate 7,024, forward strand.
GGGAAGCAAAAGCGAAAACTGGTTTTAATATGAAATTATTTGAACGTGGAGAATATTCTAAGTCTTCAGAAGCAGAAGCAATTGCCTCATCAATTTCTAAATTATTGTATCCAGCAGATAGTACGAATGAAGGTAAAGAATTACGTATAAAGCAACAGTACTTCTTTATTAGTGCATCTCTTCAACAACTAGTAAAAAATCACTATAATGAATTTGGTACATTAGA
>CAUUCZ010000059.1:0-7106 GCA_963543895.1 uncultured Gemella sp.
TCACGTCTATTTTGTTCTTCTATTTGACGACGTTCACTATCAGAAATAACTTTAACCCCACCATTTATAGATCCAACATTTCCTGGAACAGAGAATCCTTTTGGCGGATGTATTCTAACAATATTCTGCATATTTATTCGATACAATGCTTGTGTCTTCTGAGTATCATCTTGAGTCATATACTTCGTAGGACCATCTATTGCATCAAATCCTTGCCACACAGCCATTGTATAGTTACTTGTATAACCTATCGTCCATGAATCTTTCGAATAGTTATTTATATCGAAACCGAATTTCTGAGCTTCACCTTCACCAAAAGTAGTAGTACCTGTTTTAACTGCCATATCCGCTCCACTAATTCGTGCATTTGCAGCAGTCCCATTAACTACATTTCTTAACATAGATGTCATGATGTATGCTGTAGAATCTTTAATAACTCGTTTTCTATCATCAGTACTGAAGCTTTTCACTTCAGTTCCTTCACTATCATATACTTTCTTAATTGCTTTAGGTGTTGCATAATATCCACCGTTACTAAATGGAACATATGCTCCTGCCATTTGTAATGGTGAGAATCCGTCACTACTTCCTCCAATTGGAGTTGTAATTGAATCATCTGTAATATTCATTCCAACATTAGCTGCGTATTGTTTTACTCTATTGAATCCTACTTCTTGATAAGTCTTAATAGCAGCTATATTATTCGACCATACCAATGCATTATTAATAGTTATATTTCCATGGTATTGTCTATCCCAGTTTTGGATTTCTGAACCTTGTATCTTAGTATCATTAACAGTATGGTCAGATCCCCAGTTTAAGTACTCAATTGCAGGTCCATATGGAAGTATTGGTTTAATTGATGAACCAGGTTGCAGTTTAGCTTGGGTAGCAATATTGAAGCCGTGGAATGTTTGCTTTTTACCACCATATAATGCTGCAATACCACTATTTTCATTATTTAAAACTACCATCGCTACATTACTTGCTTGTTTTATTCCAGCATAGTTTGCATTAACACTTTCTGTTAATGTATCTTGAATCTTAGAATCAAAGTTTGTATAAATTTTCAGTCCTAAGTTTAAGACATCTCCTTCATAGTCCTTATATTCTTTACTATTCTTCAATTCATTAACAATTTGGTTCATGTAAGAAGTATATTTTGAATCAAACTCACTTGATAATAATACACGTTCACTTTCATCACGCTGTATAATTCCTGATAATACATCAGTTTTTTGTGCAGCTTGTGAATCTGCTTCTGAGATTTTACCGTGATATTGCATTAGGTAAAGTACCGTATCACGACGTGCTTTAGCCGCTTCTGGATTATCATAAGGATTATATGTATTAGGGTGCTGTGGCATCCCTGCTAAAAGAGCCATTTGTGGAAGAGTAAGTTGATTTAATTCTTTTCCATAATAATATTTAGCAGCTGTTTTTAGCCCATATACACCATCAGAATAATAAATTCTATTTACATACATTGTAAATATTGATTCTTTGTCGTAGTTTTGTTCGAGTTTATAAGCAAGATATGCTTCTTGAACTTTACGTTTTACACTCTTATTATCATCAAGGAATGTTCTCTTAATTAACTGTTGAGAAATAGTTGATGCCCCTTGTGATCCAAAACCACTAGTTAAGTTTGACACAACAGCTCCTACTAAACGTCTAAAGTCTACCGCACCATGCTCAAAGAATCTATTGTCCTCTGTTGCCAAGATGGCATCTTGCATTTTTTGCGGTATGTCAGCAGTTTCTAGGTTCTCACCAATTTGGTTACCTAATTTCGCTACCTCATTATTATTTGTGTCATAAACAATTGTTCTTGAATTATTATCTAATATCTTAGAATCAAATGCCGGTGCTTGATATATCCAGAACACACACAATAAGAAAATTGATATAATAGCAACACTTGCCACATATAAACCATATCTAATAATCTTCATCCATAATGCTTTATTATTCTTTTTAGAATTTGGATTACTTATTCTATTTGGACCTATCGGTCTTCTTGGCCCACCTGGACCTCCTGTTCTATTACCTCTAGCTGATTGCTGAGGATTTCTTGGTTGCACTGGTGGTACACCTTGTCTTTGATTTGTACCTTGAGGCCTTTGTGGTTGGATAGGACGACTTTGCCCTTGTCCATTTCTTCTCATTATTTCTTCATTTGTTAACGGCCTTCTTTGTTGACCATTATTCGTTGGATTAGTATTTCCTCTAGATATATATCCACCTGGCATAACACTCTTTCTTTCTTGAGAGTGTCTATCTTTTCTCGATAACCGATTGTTATTATTCTCTGCCATAGTATATCCTCTCTTTATTTATATATATTTAAACTTTCACTTTATTCATATTAATTTTTCATAATAAAATGTTATAATATACTACATTAATTTTAATGTATATTGGGAAAAAAATCAATTTACTTTGCATATATTAACTATTATTTAATAATATTGTAACATAAGCCAAGCTCTTTCAATTATAAGCTTATTAACTAATATCAAATTTAAATAATTTACTATTATACTTTAAAGTTCAGTATAATATACATAAATAAAGAAGCTATCTTATTTTGATAGCTTCTCAATAGATATATTATTTATCTACTGCTGCTTCAACATTTTTTATAGCTGCTTTAGCTGCTGCAATTCTGGCAATAATTACCCTATATGGTGAACATGATACATATCCTAGTCCTATTTTAGAGCATAGTAATATTGATCTTTCATCTCCACCATGTTCTCCACAAATTCCAAGCTTAATACTTGGTTTAGTAGTTTTTGCTTTCTCGACTGCAAGCTTCATAAGTTCTAATACTCCACTATCATCAAGATGAACAAATGGATCTGACTCTAAGATATTTTTTTTCTTATAAATATCAATGAATTTTTCAGCATCATCTCTTGAGTAACCAAATGTTAATTGAGTTAAGTCATTAGTACCGAAACTGAAGAAATCTGCATGTTCTGCAATTTTATCAGCAATTAGACAAGCTCGAGGAATTTCAATCATCGTTCCTACTTTGTATTTGAAGTCTGCATTGTACAATTGAATTTCTTTTTCCACAAGTTCAACGATTTGTTCACGTAACACTGCAAGCTCTTTTTCTAATCCTACTAAAGGAATCATAATTTCAACATTTACTTCAATACCTTCTTTACGAGCTCTAATAGCTGCTGAACTAATAGCTTTCGCCTGCATTAAGTAAATTTCTGGATATGTAATACCTAGTCGACAACCACGATGTCCCATCATAGGATTGAATTCTGTAATGCTAGCTATTTTTGCTTCTAATTGATTAAAACTCATACCTATTTCCTCGGCAATAAGCTTAACAGTATTTTCATCTTTTGGTAAGAATTCATGAAGCGGTGGATCTAATAATCTTATATTAACAGATTTACCTTGAGCTTCTTTAAAAATCTTATAGAAATCTTCACTTTGAATTGGTTGTAATCTATCTAAGAATCTAACTCTCTCATTAGTATCACTTGCTAAAATCATTTTTCTAACTAGACTAATTCTATCTTCTTCAAAGAACATATGCTCTGTTCTACATAATCCTATTCCTTCAGCTCCAAACTCAAAAGCAACTTTAGCGTCAGTTTCATTATCTGCATTTGCTAGTACTTTAAGTTCTCTAATTTCATCAGCCCATCCTAACAGTTTATTGAATCTATCGCTAAATTTGGTATCAACTTTATCTACTTCACCAAGATATACTTTACCACTGCTTCCATCAACTGAGATTATATCCCCTTCATGTAATGTTACCCCAGCAATTTTCAGAGTTTTTTCAGCATAATTTATAATCATGTTTTGGCAACCACAGACACAACATTTACCCATTCCTCTCGCTACTACAGCAGCATGTGATGTCATACCTCCACGTAAAGTTACAATAGCCTCTGAGCTAATCATACCTTCAATATCTTCTGGAGAAGTTTCTTCTCTTACTAAAATAACAGGTTTTGTTTTCGCCGCTTCTACAGCTTCTTGTGCTGTGAAATAAATACCGCCGACTGCTGCTCCAGGTGATGCCGCTAACCCTTGAGTTAATTGTTTAGCTTCTTTTAATGATTTTTCCTCAAATGTAGCATGAAGAAGTTTATTAATTTCCTCTGTTCCCACTCTTAAAATCGCTTCTTCTTTAGAAATTACACCTTCTTCTGCTAGTGATACCGCAACTTCAACTACTGCATTTGGTGTTCTTTTTGCGTTTCTTGTTTGAAGAATATACAATCTTCCATCTTCAATAGTAAACTCGATATCTTGCATGTCTTTATAGTGTTGTTCTAATTTTTTAGAAATTTCAACAAATTCTTTATATAAATGTGGCATATCCTCTTTTAAGACACTAATATTTTTAGGAGTTCTTATACCTGCTACAACATCTTCCCCTTGCGCATTAATTAGATATTCACCAAAAAGTTCATCCTCTCCAGTTACAGGGTTTCTACTAAATGAAACTCCAGTACCACAATTATCTCCCATATTACCAAACACCATAGCTTGAATATTTACAGCAGTACCAAGTTTATCACTAATATTGTGTAGTCTTCTATATACTTTAGCACGATTATTATTCCATGATTTAAAAACAGCTTCAATAGCTAGCATAAGCTGCTCTTTTACACTCATAGGAAACTCTCTACCTACTTCTTTTTTATAAATTGCCTTAAACTCTTCAACAATATTGAATAAATCTTTCTCATTTAATTCACTATCTTGCTCGTAGCCATTTGCATTTTTAACTCTAGTTAGAACTTCCTCAAACTTATATTTTTCTACATCCATAACGACATCTGAGAACATTTGAATAAATCTTCTATAACTATCATAAGCAAAACGATAGTTATTATTCTTCTTAGCCAATGCTATAGTAGTTTCATCATTTAGTCCCAGATTTAAAATAGTATCCATCATTCCTGGCATAGAAAATACTGCACCGCTACGAACAGACACCAATAAAGGATTTTCTATACTTCCTAATTTTTTCCCAATATTTTCTTCTAAAATTTCAAGTTGTTCGTTAATCTGTTTTAAAATCTCAGGTTTAATTCTTTCCCCATTTTCATAATAACTATTACAACTTTCTGTAGTAATAGTAAAACCAGGAGGAACACTGATCCCTAAACCTTTCATCTCTGCAAGGTTTGCCCCTTTTCCTCCTAATAAAGATTTCATATCTTTATTTCCTTCACTGAAATTATAAACATATTTTTTTGACATTTTAAAATCCCCCTATAAAATTTTATTATTATATAAAATTTCGGTATATATTATTTTTGTTTAAACCTCTTGGCCTCTTTCTCTCATAATCCCAATTATTAATTCAGCTGTCTCCTCAACAGCTTTATTTTGAACGTCTATTATCGGACATCCAAGTTTTCCCATAATCTCTAGAGCATATTCTAACTCTTCGAAAATTTGTATTTCATCAGTATAATCCGAATTCCCTGATACTCCTAGGGTCTTCAATCTTTCTTCCCTCAACTTATTAAGTTGTTCTACTGAATTCGTTAAACCAATTACTTTTCTTTTTACTTCATATAGCTGTTCCGGAAGTATCAAGTCTTGGATAATAGGAACATTCATAACTTTAATGTTTCTATTTGCTAAATATAAGCTTAATGGTGTTTTAGAAGTTCTCGATACACCTAAAATTACAACATCTGCTTCTTTTAGACCATTTATATCCTTCCCATCATCATACTTCACAGCAAATTCTAAAGCATCTATTCTCTTGAAATACTCCTCTCCCATCTTTCTATTTAAACCAGGATTCCCTTCAGCTTTTACTCCTAATTTTTCTTCAAAAGTATTAAGCATTTCACTTAATAGATCTATAACTTTTATATTTTTTTCTAACCCTTTTTCTTTTACATAGCTTGCTAAAGCACCATCAACTAATGTTTGAACAATTACATCTCCCTCATTTACATTGGATATAATACAATCTATTTTTTCTTTCGTACAAACATTGGAGTTTTTAAGTACTTTATACTTCTTATTCTCATAAGAAAACTGCACAAGTGCTGCATCAACCACATCCTTTGCAGTGTTTCCTATTGAATCTGAAATTATATGTACAGTTAACATATTATCCCTCCAGCATTTCCAATAATAACTTAATTAATGTAGTTTTCGATATTTTCCCGACGATTACCTTACCATCTTTTTCGTCCCTTACAACAGGTAAGCAATCAATCTCATGTAAAATTAATTTTCTTAATGCATCAGTAACTAACTCATATTCATATATGTATATAACGTTTGGAACACGAGTCATCGCTAATACTATAGGAAGATTTTGTCCATCAGCATTTCTAGATAATTTCAGCATATCCTTTCTAGATGTTACACCAGCAAGGTGATTATTCTCATCTACAATAAAAATAGTCCCTACATCATAAATAAATAATTTCGATAATACCTCAGAATAGTTTGCTGTACTCTTAGCCGTTATCGCTATCCCCATTACATCTTTAACTAATTTACTTTTTATTTCTTCGCGTTGTTCTCCTGGTGAAAAGTTATAATTATAGTAATATCCAACATTAGGTTTTGCTTCCAAAATCTCTAACATTCCTAAGACCGCAAGGTCATTTCTTAAAGTAGATTTCCCCAAAGAAAGTTTTTCTGCAATTTCATCACTTGTTATCGGTTCAAAATTCTTTACTATTTCAATTATAGCTTTATGTCTTTCAGTAAGTTTCATTACTCCTCCTTCTTGTATTATATTTTTTATTATACAATATGTTACACATTAATTCAAGCGTTATCATTAATTAATGTGTAATAATATTTTTAATATATTCTATTATTTACTTTTAAAATAGATATATTATGTGATATTAATAATATTTATTACTAAACTATTAAAATAGAGTTACTCAATATCTATTTTATTTAAATTTAAATATTTATATGTTATAATTAATTTAATAATATATTGAGGGGAAAAATTGTATGTCAAAATTATCAAAACTATTTGCAATTGGTACAGGAATAGCCATTGCTAACTATTATTCAAAAAATCCAAATAAAGTAGAAGATCACACTGAATACGTTAAGAAAAAATCTAA
>CAUUCZ010000060.1:0-6873 GCA_963543895.1 uncultured Gemella sp.
CAAGACTAAGTGCGACAGATATTGAACGTCGATTATTAGAAGTAGAAATTCCAATCATTACACGTATTAAAGATAACGAGCTTATCTTTGATATGAGAACTCTTCGTACTAGAGAGTTTGACTTAGTTAAACAAGCTTTAATAGAAGTTGTGAAGTAAAGATAGAATTTAAGTTGCAGTAAGTTGCACATTAAAGTAAAAATTTAGCTGTGGAAAAGTAAAAAGCTTGATATATCAGTGTTCTTAGATGATAAAATAGAATAATTTAAGTTGCAGTAAGTTGCATGCTAAAGTAAAAATCCAGCTGTGAAAAAGTAAAAAGTTTGATATATCAGCGTTTTTAGATGATAAAATAGAATGATTTAAGTTGCAGTAAGTTGCACGTTAAAGTAAAAATCTGGTTGTGAAAAAGAAAAAAAAGCTTGATATATCAGTGTTCTTAGATGATAAAATAGAATGATTTAAGTTGCAGTAAGTTGCACATTAAATAATATTTGATAAAATCAGAAGGTGAGTATATGTTTAGAGAAATAAATATAGAAGATGCACAAGAAGTTGCAGAAATCTGTAAACTTGCATTAGGTTACGATGTAGATGTTGAAAATGTAAAAGAACAGATAGAGAAGTTAACTAATGATAAGAAACAACATATTATTATCGGTTATGAAGATGAAAACACAAGGAAGATTATAGGATTTGTTCATGCTCAAATGTATGAAAGTTTCTATAGTGATCTAGGATTAAATATCCTAGGACTCGCTGTTAATCCTGATTTTCAAGGTGAGGGAATAGGTAGAAAACTTATGAATAAGTTAGAAGACTATGCCGTAGACAATAATATTAGTTTTATTAGGTTAAATTCTGCCTTGAAACGTGAAGAAGCGCATAAATTCTATGAACATATCGGTTATACCTGTGATAAAGTTCAAAAAAGATTTATAAAGGTATTTGAGTAAGGATGTTGAAACAGAAGTTTTGATGTTTTAGCTCACTTTTAGAGAGTTTAAAAAGATTTATATAATTAAAGGTAGTTATTATTTCCTAGGAAATCCTTGGAGATACTGATTAAGTTTGATTGTATAAATCTTTCTTTTTACTTAATTTTCTTGAACTTGTTTGTACAAAAGAAGTATGATAATATAGAGTAGACTTATGTAGAGAAGAGGTTTAGGAAATGGATTTATATAAAGGATACAATGAGATCGATGGATTGATAGTTTTGACAAGTCCACTTCACCATGATAGAGGATATTTTCTAGAAAATTGGAAGAAAAATGATTTAATAAAATTTGGAGTACCAGAAGAGTTCTTCGATAATGATCTGCAAAACAATGTTTCAGTGTCGAATAAAGGTACTCTAAGGGGCATGCATTGTCAAGGATGGGCGAAACTAATGGCTGTTGCGTGGGGAACTTTTAGAATGTGTTTTGTAGATTTACGTCGTGAATCTTCTACATATAAAAAGGTAATATCATTTGATGTGAAACCTGGTATGGCAGTATTTGTGCCTGAAGGTGTTGCGAACGGTGCACAATCATTAGTAGAGAATGGAATATTAAATTATATCGTAACTGGCTATTATAACCCTAGTGAAAAATACTTAGGGATTTCACCACTAGATTCAAAACTTAACTTACCTTGGGATATGACTACAACACCGATAATTTCAGAAAAAGATATGAACAGCTTATCTTATGAAGAAGTAATAGCGATTTTAGAAAGCGATGTGAAGTAATGAAAAAGGTTGCCTTAATAGGATCTACAGGTTCAATAGGTCAGGAAATATTTAACCAGATATCTAAAAAAGATAGTGTGCATGTTGATACTTTTACTAGAAAAAATATCGAGGGCTTATTGAATAGTGAATATGATATTGTTATCTGTGCAGCACCATCTTCTCAGAAGCTAAAAACAAATTTAGGACTTGATAATAGTGACAAAGATATAGAAAAACTATGTAAAGTAATCAAAGAAGTAAAGACGAATAGATTTATACTGATATCATCACAAGCTGCTATTTATGAAGTAGAAAAACCTTATGGAGATGTTCAGAAAAGGGTAGTGGATAGTGTTCTTTCATATCATAAGGATTATACGATTTATATGGTAGATACGCTATATGGCCCTAGTTTGAACAAAGGTTTTATTAGTGATATTATTACTAAACAATGGAGTTTCTTATCTGATGAATTTATTCAAAAGTTACCGGAGTTAACGGATTATTATAAAAAGATAGAGGGTACTAATCTTTGGGAAGGACATACTAATTTACCTCAAGTGCTATTAGAAAAGTTGCCGAATATAGTAGATATTTATCCATATGATAAAATTTTTCAGGTTACTCCGATTTCCGCATTAGCTAGTACAGTTTTAGAAAATATGGAAGTGACACTAGGGTTAATAACTAGTATATCTGAGACAGAAGTATTTACAGGGAAAGAGATAAAAAATCTCTATAAAAATCCAAATGAAGACACATTTTTAGGTAAATATTTCATGAAACAAAAAATATAGGAAAGGAAATTTAGAATGAAAGTTTATTATAACGATAGAGGATTCCAACTTGGTAATCTACTATTTCTATTAATGCAAGCACATAAAGATAGATTAGCTGGTGTAGAAGAAAGCTATGTACTAAGAACAGGTTATTTTAAATTTGCTCAAAGTTTCTTTCCGAAAACAGTACAATTATTTGGAAAAGCACAAGGTTGTGAGTTAGAACCATTCGGTTACTATCAAATATCAGGGAAAGATTATGACGCAGAGGTATTGGACTCATTTTGTAGGGAATATCTTTTAGAAAGAACGGAAGAATTATCTAGTCAATTTGACAATAAAAATATAACAATTGCGATAAGAAGAACAGATTTTTTAGATGGAGATAGAGCAGAGAAATATGGCTATGACGCGGTTAAGTATGTGATTGACTGCTTAGAAATGATTAAAGAAAAAGAAGGGGATATTTCTGATTTAACAATAAGAATAACTTCAGATGACACAACTTGGTGCAGAAAAGAGTTAGTACCACAATTAAAATCACTATTTAATTTTACTAATAAAATAATGGTAGAAGATCAGGATATTCAAGATAATTTCTTACAATTATACGCAACAGATAAATATTTTATAACACCAAATTCTACATACGGATACTGGGTAGGATATGTTCTAAGAGTGAGTTATAGAAAAGTTCAAACTTTCGCACCTAACTTTAATACAACGCTAATTGAAGATGGACGACAAATAGCAGACACAAGAGATTGGATATTAGTTGATGTGGATAGAAGTAGGTATACTAAATAAAGTGAATAAATACTAAGAGAAGAATATGTGGAGTAGAGCATATTCTTTTTTAGTTTGAGTTTTTAATAATTGTTATACAAAGATCGCACGACATTCACATGAAATCACACGAGAATCACAAGAATTCGCACGAGGATTTTTCAAAGTATTTAGTAAGAAAACGTTGATGTTAAGATATTTCTATATGAGGGAAGAAAATGAAGTCTTATAGAAATCACACGAGAATCACACGAGATTGTAAAAAAAATCGCACGAGAATTTTATTAGAGATGGAGCTTTATAAAAATAATATATGTTTTAATTATAATATATTCACTCTTTTGTCATATTAGGTTATAATAGTAAAATATTAGTATTTAAATTGTTGATTTATATAAGATAGAAAGATGTGATATAATTAAATTATGAATGATAAACTAGAAAAACTACAACCATTTACAAAATGGACAGGAGGAAAACGAAAATTACTTCCTAAACTAAAAGAGTTACTACCGGTAGATTATAATAATTATTACGAACCTTTTATAGGAGGAGGAGCGCTATTTTTTGAATTATCCCCTAAAAATGCGACTATTAATGATTTTAATGAGGAGTTAATTAATTGTTATATTCAAATAAAAAATAATCCTAAGGAATTAATTGAGGTTCTAAGGAAGCATAAAGAAAGAAATAGTAAAGAGTATTATCTTGAGATAAGAGGATTAGATAGATTAGATTCATTTAGTATGTTATCAGATATTGAGCGAGCAGCACGTATAATTTATATGCTAAGAGTTAACTTTAATGGATTATACAGAGTTAATTCAAAAAATCAATTTAATGTCCCGTATGGGAATTATTCTAATCCTAAGATTGTAGATGAAGAGTTAATTAATAGTATTAGTGATTATTTAAATTCGAATAAAATTAATATCATGAGTGGAGATTTTGAAGAAAGTCTAAATACAGTAAAAGAAGGAGATTTTGTTTATTTTGATCCACCATATATTCCTTTAACTGAAACTAGTTCATTTACATCATATACTCATGAAGGATTTTCTTTTGATGATCAAGTACGTTTACGAGATACAGTTAGAAAATTAACAGAAAAAGGCGCAAAGGTTATGATATCAAATTCTTCGAGTGAGCTAACAATTGAACTATATAATGAATTTAACATACATTATGTGGATGTATCGAGAACCAATGGAGGGAAATCTAGTAGTAGAGGAATAGTAAAAGAAGTCATAATTACAAATTATTAAGGGAGGGATAATTATGGATATATATTATAAAAAAGATAATTGTACACTTGCTTTAGGTGATACATTTGAAGTTATTGAAAAAATTAAAAGTGAAAGTATAGATATGATTTTTGCTGATCCACCATACTTTTTAAGTAACGATGGATTTTCCAATTCTGGAGGAAAAGTAGTCTCTGTTAATAAAGGTGATTGGGATAAAATCTCATCTTTTGAAGAAAAGCATAACTTTAATCGGGAATGGATAAGAAAAGCTAAAAGAGTTTTAAAACCAAATGGAACAATTTGGATTTCGGGGACATTACACAATATTTACTCAGTGGGTATGGCTCTAGAGCAAGAAGGATTTAAAATATTAAATAATATAACATGGCAAAAAACTAATCCAGCACCAAACTTATCTTGTAGATACTTTACGCATTCTACGGAGACTATATTATGGGCAAGAAAAGCTGATAAATACGCTAGGCATTATTATAATTATGATTTGATGAAGGAAATTAATAATGGAAAGCAAATGAAAGATGTTTGGACAGGTCCTTTGACAAAAATTAGTGAAAAATGGGCAGGGAAACATCCTACTCAAAAACCAGAATACTTATTGGAAAGAATTATTTTAGCTAGTACGGAAAAAGGAGATTATGTTTTAGATCCTTTTGTAGGGAGTGGTACTACAGGAGTTGTAGCTAAAAGGTTAGGACGTAAATTTGTAGGAATAGATTTTAAAGAAGAATATTTAGATATAGCAAAAAGAAGATTGGAGGTAGTAAATAATGAAAAGAAAACCAAATAAAAGTGGAGGTGGAGCTAATACTACTCTAAATGGTCTTAAATTCGAGAGAGGTATCGAATTTTCAGAATTAGTAGACACACTTCCAAATTATGAATTAAAAGAGATTGATTTTAAGGATAAAAAGATTACTAAAGGATTTGAAGTCTATAGAATTGGAGAAAAAGAACCAATGGGCAAAATTATGCCAAAGAATAGATTTTATGATTTTTTAGAAGATTTAAATATTGAAAATACAAATTCAAAACAATGGGAACCTGATGAAGTATTTATTAATCTCGAAAATAATACGGTTTATATAATAGAGAAAAAGTGGCAAGAAACTAGTGGGAGCGTAGATGAGAAGTTATTAGGCTTTGGTAATAAAAGACGACTATATCAAAGATTATTAGATAAATCAGATAAACCATTCTCTGTAAGTTTTGTACTTGTTGGAAATGATTTTTTTAAAAAAGATTCGTATAGAGACTATTTTGAGATGTTAAGAGGAGATGGGATAAAAATTATGATAGAAAAATATGATATGAACTTTTTTGGATTATATTAATTGTGGAGGAATAAAATGAGGTTTAATGAATATTTATCAAGTCAAGTCGATGATAAATTAGATTATTTCTTTTCTACATTATCAGTTACTAATAGAACACCAGAGTATTATGTGAATTGGGATAAAGTAAGAAGAGAAACAAAGGCATTCGAATTGGAGTTACACACTTTAAATTATTTAATAGGAAAAGAAGATATTTATCATGAGGCTTTAGGTCTATTTCAGAAGCAACCACAGCTTTTGAAAGCTATTCCTAGTTTAATAGCTAGTAGAGAAAAAGTTTTAGATATATTATTTTTTGACGTAGATGATATTATGAATTTTTACCAACTAGATTTCAAAAACATTGATAATAGTCAATTAGAAAAGTATGTAGATTTCATGAAAGATGCAGGTCTTTTAGAATTTTTACAAAAAGATGCGAATCGTTCATTGGTTGATTATGTTTATGGTGTGGAAGCTGGTTTAGATAGTAATGCGAGAAAAAATCGTAGTGGAACGACTATGGAAAATATTTTAGAGCGAAATGTAGAAAAAATTTGTATTGAACAAAATTTAGTTTATAAGGCTCAAGCGACAGCAAATTATATAAGAAGTTCTTGGGGAATTGAAGTACCCGTAGATAAATCGGAACGTCGTTTCGATATTGCAGTATTTTCAAAAGAAAAAAATAAAGTATGGCTTATTGAAACTAACTACTATGGAGGAGGTGGAAGTAAACTGAAATCCGTCTCTGGGGAATTTACGGAACTAAGTAAATTGATTCAAACAGCTAAAGATGATGTAAGTTTCTCATGGGTAACTGATGGACAAGGCTGGCATACAGCACGTTATCCTTTATCTGAAGCTTTTGGACATATAGACAATATTTTTAATTTAGAAATGTTAAAACAAGGATATTTATTTGATTTGTTTAAAAAGTAATATATAGGAGGAATCATGTCAGATTTAGAAAAATTATTTTTTAAGATAGATAAACAGGTAGAAGAGAAC
>CAUUCZ010000061.1:0-6862 GCA_963543895.1 uncultured Gemella sp.
AGTTTTCCTACAAAACTATTTCTCACTTTATCTAACAAGCTATAAGCCCTAATTACACGAATACCTTTAACATTTTCTAAAGTCTCTTCTGTAATTTCATCCATAGTTTTCGCCATCTCATTATAGTATTTTTCCTGTACCTTACGTCTTCTAACTAAAAAAATAGTCTGAATAATCAACGGTATATGAATCAGTAATAAATAAATTAAATTAGATTTGTTAAATATAAGAACACTTATAAATAAATTGTAAATTATTCCATCAAAAATTATTAAAATACCATAACCAAAAAGTGGCGCAATATAATTCGTAATATCATTCGTCGATCTACTAATAACTTCTCCAATACTAAATTTATTAAAAAATACTGGAGTATGTCTATAAATATCATATTGAATATCATAGGTCATATCTTTAATAACTTTATCATATCCTGTAAATGTATAGTATTCTTTAAAAAAATAAACAATATACAGCGCTATTCCAGCTAAAACAATTCTTAGAATTTCATTAACTACACCATTAAAATCAATATTCCCCCCCGCTATACCATCAACTATATAACTTAGTCTATCGGTTGGGTATAAAGTAAAATAATAAGATGCAATAGAAACTATTAGTGCAATTATTATGCGTTTTTTATCTCTGTAAATAAGACTTGCTATTTTATTAAATATTTGCTTATTATTTATCGTTTTGTCCATTTTTCACCCTCCTTTTTTCATCTATTGAACTATATTTTAATAATTATAACATATTTAAACACTTAATTTTATTAAAAAGCAAATAAAACAGGAATAACTAAAAAATTCTTATTTTACAGTTATTCCTATTCGTTTTTGAATAAATATGATTTATTTCAACTTAATCTAACTTAGTATACTTTAAAACTTTCCAAGCTAAAAGTAAATTCAAAACATCAATTTCTTAGTTATTTTTCTCTTTTAAACTCCGCTATTGCATCCTTCGCAAGTTTATCAACAACCTCATTAAGTTCTACACCTGTATGTGCCTTAACTTTTACAAAATTAACCTTCACTACTGATTTTACCTTATTATAAAATTTCACATAATCCTGTGTATACGGTAAATTCGCTTGCCAATCTCCAGTTGCCCAAGATTCTATTCCTTGATAGTCATAAAATAACGTGATCTCTTTGATTTTTTTATCTACAGCGTACCACATAACATACTTGGCCGCCTCTAATTCTCCAGCAACATTGTGTAATTGTGCATAATCTTCTCTATTTCCAGCATGTTTGAACTCATATTTCTTATCGCCATCTACTATAACTACTCCAGAACCATAGATACCTTGTACTCTATCAAAACTTCCATCTATATATGCATATACTCCATCAACTGTTTCCACATTCTCTATCTTTTCTTCATTACCTTTTACAAACTCTTCTGCTTCTTCTAAAGTTTTAAAACTTTTGTATATCGCACCCTTATAACCTGTAACCTGTTCTTTACACTCATCCCATGTTGAAAATATTCCAGTTTTTTTACCTTTTCTTACCGCATAAAATTTAGTCATCATATTCTCCTTACAAAAACATTTACTCTAAAATTATACTACATAGAAAATATTAAGTAAAATTTTAAAAAGAAAATTTAAAATAAAATGAGAAAAATTATTTTTTTAGTTTAGATACATTTTTGAAATAAGAAAAAGTACAAACAAGCCTATACAAATATACTCTTAACTTTTTTAACAAATAATAAAAAAACTAAATTTAAAATATTATTTTAAATTATTAAGTATAATTTTTATTAATCAGTAAAATTTTATTTTATTTTTCATATAAAAGATACTGATAATCTATTTCATTTAAAACGTTTTTATGTTATAGTATAGGTGTCTATTATTTTTAAATGTTGATTTAATAACATTTATGTAAATAGTTTTTATAGTATTATGTGTTTTTAATCAACTTTAGAAAATTAATATTAGAATAAATTATTATATTATATACAAAAGGAGAAATTCCATGAAAACAAATAAATTATTAAAATCTAGTATGAGCGTTGCATTGGCACTTACTATATCTTCTATCACAGCTCAAGCTTGGCCAACAAATAGTAATATAGCAAAAGCTGATTTCGGTGATACTGCAGCTACTCAACAAACTAAGACTGAACTAAATGAAATAATAAATAAAATTTTTAACGACCAGTCTATCACAAATAGATACTTAGGAACTACTTTTTTCCACAAAACTTCAAACTTTCCTTATTACCATGTGACATTTGAAAATCACCAAGTTCCCGATGATGTTATTGACACTACACCTTGGTATAATATGTGGAGCGAAGCTGCTGCTGCAAAAGCAAAACTTGATGCTAACTCATATACAGAAAAAACTGCACAAAATGCAATAAATACTTTAAAATATTATATTCAACTTTATAACTTTGATGTGAATCATGATTTAAAAGATGATGGGTTTTATACTACTACTGACTTTAAAACTCCAACAATGGTAACTGTTTCTAGCGATGGTCAACAAGACTTTTATAAAAAAGTAGTTGATAATAAAGAAGAAATTAAAAATCTATTTAAAGAGTCTTTAGTAGGTATCTACAAACAAGGGCAAGATATCGAAATTAATCTTGTTGCTAACCCTGATAAAGTAAGTAAAATTACAAGTTTTGTTGTTAATAAAGTTTCTGGTTTAGATACAAATGTTAAACTAGGTCCATCTGCTGAAGATCAACATATCGTAGCCTTTAGTGTTCCTGGTGAACTAAAAGCTGAACAATTGGTTATTTCAAATATGACTTATATTGATAAAAACGGCACTAAACAACAAACAGGTCCATTTGCTTTAGATATTAACTACTCAGCTGCTAAAAAAAGTAACGAAGCTATCCCTAAATATAGAGAAAAATTAAACGAAAAAATTCAAAATTGGATTGATCGTGGTAATAAAGTTAATGAGTGGCTACTGACAAAAGAGAACACTTCAGACACAGCTGTAGACTTCTCACAAAGAGCTAAGATTACAGAAGCTGTAACAAAACTACAAGAATTGAAACGTTCAGATAGCGCTAACTACGATAAACTTTATGAAATATCTACTCCTATTCATGAAATGGAAGACATTGCAACATTAAGAGAAGTACTAGATATTAAAGTTGCAAAACTATTAGAATATTTTGATCTTTATAACGAAAAAACATACACTAAAGAAAGTATTGAAAACTACAGAAATTATATTAAAAGTGTTCCTTCATTGAAAAATACAAGAAACATAAAAGAACTAGTTCAGTTAATTAAAGACTTCGATAACGCGAACTTTACATACTTAAGATACAATACTGCAGAACTAAAAAGAATAATCGATATCGCTGACAGAAAAATAAGAAGTGAATACGAACCTGTGTCTCTTGAAAAATTTGATCAAGCTTTAAATCACGCTAAAGACTGGATTAAACAAACAAACAGTTATAATCCTCAAATTAATGAAACATCAGACCTTGTTAAACAATTAACTGAAGCGATAAATAATCTTACTACAAAAGATGGGCGCAAAGGAGAACCAGTTCCTGCCGCACCTGTTGAAAATACTACTAAACCAGCAGAGCCATATAATGTAACTGCAAAATTCGTAGAAAGAGGTAGCGACAAACCTATTAAAACAAGATACAGCCGTGATTTAACAGAACTTATAAAAAATGTAGAAGTTCACGAATTAGGAAATGGTAAAAACGAAGTAATATTAACATTAGAACCTAAGATCATGGGAGGAGCTATCGACTTTGCTCTAGCAGACACTTTCAAATACAACAGTCTAGGAAATACAGATGCCGATGCCGTTGTTTTAGAGACAAAAAATATTGGAGGTCGCGACTACCCTACTAAATTAAAACTTACAGTTGATGCTACTAAGAAAAACATTGAAATAGCCCTTCTAGGAAATTTCAATTTTAAAGATTCATTCTCATTAGGAAAAAATGGAATCGATAACTTTACAAAACCAACAGATTTATATATCGATTACTCTACGAAATTAGAAGCTAAAAAAGAATCACCTCTAAAAGCTTCTTTAAGAGATAAAATTAATTACTACACAAGTAATACAGTCCAAGATAACTATAAAGATTTAAAACCTGAATTCAAAACTTCATTCAATCAATTAATTACTAAGGCTCAACAACTTTTAAATAGTGATTCTCTAACTAAAGACGAAGTAGATAACATTATTAATAAACTGTTAGATGAAACAACTAAATTAGATTCATTGGCTAACCTTCACAAATCACTACAAAATGCAAAAGAACAGTATGAAAATGATTGGAAAAACAACACTCACTTTACTAGTGAAAGTAAAGCACTAGTTAAAGAAAAATTAGATGCAGTTGAAAATAAAATAAACTCTCTAGATCCAGTTGATATAGAAGGTAAAAAAGAAACTTACTCAAACGAATTCGACAAAGAAGGAACTGTAACAGTATACAAAAAACTAGATGAACTAACAGGAGAAGTTCAACATCTTGGAGACTATCTTCGCATCAATACTGATGAACTTTCAGGAGAAATTAAAAAAGCTGAAGAAGCTTACAACAATTTCAATAAAATTACTCAATCAAAACTTAAACTTAAACAATTAATAGACGAAGCAAAAGCATATGTTGAACATGCCAAACTAACACCTGAATCTCCTGATACAGATGATCAAGTTAATACAGATTTAACAGATTACTACAAAGAACAGTTCAAATTCGCTATAGAAGACTTAAATAGTTCTCAAAACTCTGGAGCAGAACAAGTTTCAGCTAAAGATCAGCTTAAGAAAAAAGTAGCTGAAGTTGAGTTAATAAAACAAGGTAAAAAAGAACCAGCAGCCTTTGTTACTTTAACTAATGAGCTATCAAAAGCAAAAGAATTATTAAATAATGATACTTCTACTGAAGAAGCGTTGCTAACTGAATTAAATAAACTTAACAACGCTGTAAATGCATTTAATAATTCTGCTGATTCAACTCAAAATAAACCAAATAATCCATCAGAATCTCCTTCTACAGATTCTAATAATAAAGTTCAATTAGAAGGCTCATTATTAAAACAAGATTTAACTAGCCCTTCTATGGCAAATGGAATAATCAAAAATGTATATCTAGTAACTGAAAATGGAAAAAATTACTTAGAATTAGACCTTGTCCCAATGAATAATGGAACAACTAACGTTGCCGTTATGAGTAAACTTACATACTTCGACGGAACTGCCGAAAAAGATGTTCAAGTTCTAAAAGAAGATACTGCTGATGTTACTTATAATAATGTGACTAATTCTTATAAATATCCTTCAAAAATTAGAATACCTATCGAAGGAAAACCATCTACAATAAAACTTAACACTTTTGCAAGCAGTACATTATTCGGTACTGACAAACATGAAAATATAGCTGTATTATCTGTAAAATATCCTAAAGAAAATGCTGTTATCACTGCAGATAAAAAACAACTAAACGCACTATTCGAAGCTACAACAAGTAAATACTATGATAGTTGGAATAATGTATTTAAAAATGCAAATGTGAGTCAAGACATGGCAGTAATTAAAAACTTCGGTAACAAAATCAACGCTGCACAAAATGTTTTGAAAAACAATATTGCAAGCACGGAAGAAATTTCTACTGCATTTACTGAACTATCAGATTTAAAAAATCAATATGATTTACTTATTCAACTAAGAACTTCAAACGCTGAAGCTGTAGCAAACTTCAATTCTGATAAAGATAGTAAAAACTATAGTGAAGAAAGCATCAACGCTGTAGATAACTATCTTCAAGGAAAAATAGATAAACTAGAAGATTTAGTACACAACAACCCTAAATCTAATGAAATCTTGAAATTATTTAACGATGTTCAAACATACTATAACCTTCTTAGATATGATACTTCAAAACTAGACACAGCTGTTAAATCAGCTCAAGATAAATTAGCTTCAGGTAACTATTTAGATGAGTCTAAAAACAATTTAACTACAGCTATTACTAAAGCAACTAAATTCATAAACAAAGCTAAAGAAACAAGAAATCTAGAAGACACTCGTTCTAGTTTATTAAAAGAAATCGAAGATGCAGTCAATGGATTAAAAGAAGCACCTGCTCCTGAAGTAAATAAACCAAGCGACAACACTGATGCATCTAATAATGAGACTAATAAACCTAACGATAAAGTTGATAATCCAACTAACAACGAAGGCAATAAACCTAACGATAAAATTGATAACCCTACTAACAGCGAAGGCAACAAACCTAATGATAAAGTAGATAATCCAACTAACAGCGAAGGCAACAAACCTAACGATAAAGTCGACACTCCTAATAATAGTGAAGCTAATAAACCTAACGACAAAGTCGACACTCCTAATAATAGCGAAGCTAACAAACCTAACAATAAAGTTGATAATCCAACTGACAGCGAAGTTAACAAACCTAACGATAAAGTTGATAACCCTACTAACAGCGACGCTAATAAACCTGCTGATAATACTAATGATGAAGTTGCTAAAAAACTTGCTACTGAAAGAGCAAACCTTCTTTTACCTTTAGAAACAGCTAAAATTCTAGTTAATGATGACAAAGATAAAGAAGAAATTAATAAAGAAGCATACTCTAAACTAAAAGAAGCTACTGAAAAAGCTCAAAAAGTATACGATGAAG
The DNA here is from genome assembly GCA_963543895.1 of uncultured Gemella sp. Classification (GTDB taxonomy): domain Bacteria; phylum Bacillota; class Bacilli; order Staphylococcales; family Gemellaceae; genus Gemella. The sequence goes on from CAUUCZ010000061.1 coordinate 6,676, forward strand.
AAAAATCTATAGATAAGATTTTAGAAGAAAAATCTAACTTAGATAAAGCATTAGAAGAGTATACTAAACATAAAAACGATAAAGAAACTGTCCCAGGAAATAACAAACCTGAAGATAAGCCTACTCCAGATAATAAACCTAATAATAATTCAAGCAATAATGGAACTGTAGATAATACAAAACCAAG
>CAUUCZ010000062.1:0-6701 GCA_963543895.1 uncultured Gemella sp.
GTGTGGTTAGCAACAGCAAGTTTAACTTCCTCATCTGCTACACCAAATTCTTCCTCAATAAACGCACTTGCTACAGGCCCGTGAAGAACCTCCACCGGATAGTCTAATAAATTAACATCTAAATTATGTAAGATTACGTATTTTTTCATTAAGACTTCATCCATTGGTTTACAAACATCATGTACTAAAGCTGCTAATGCTGCTCTTTCTTCATTTGCTCCATGAACTTTTGCTAAATGTTTTGCTACTTCCACAACTCTTAATGTGTGTTCATATCTTTTTTCTGGTAATATTTCTTTCACTCTATTTTGAATTTCTTGATATTCCATATAAACTCAACTCCTCTATATATGACCTACATTCATCAGTAATCATATAATTAATACTTTTCTTGTTTTTTAAATTTTTCCTAATTAAACTAGAACTTATCTCAATTATCGGTGATTTCATTATCTCGTAATTAATAGATTTATAAAAAACATCCCCTTCTGCTACTTTATATAAATCCTCTTCATCACGAGCAACAAAAATAAAAGTTACAAGTTTTGCTAGTTCTCCTATATTATACCATTTTTTTAAATCTTTGGCTCTATCTGTTCCAATAATAAAATAAATTTTTTCATTTTTATACAATTCACTAAAATACTTAACGGTATTATAACTATAACTTACACCCTCATTTGATATTTCATAGTCACTTACTTCAAACTTTAAGTTACCTTTAGTACTTAGTTTCGTCATCTCAAACCTATTTTTATCACTAGCTTCAAGTTCTCTACCTTTTAATGGTGTAATATAGGAAGGAATAAAAATTACTTTCTTTAAATCATAAGTATCTAGTGCTGTTTCGGCAGTAATTAGATGACCTATATGAATCGGGTCAAAACTACCACCATAAAGCGCAATTGACATCTTATTTCACCAACTCTATTTTTCTATACTTTTCCTTAGAGCTTTGTTTGTATAATACAATTGTGTGTCCAATTACTTGAACTAACTCAGATGAAGTACGTTCAGATAAAATTTTTGCAACTTCATCTTTATCTTCCTCACAGTTTTGTAAAATACTTACTTTTAATAATTCACGTTTTTCTAACGCATCTCTAATTCCTTGAATCATATCACTATTTACACCTGATTTCCCTACTTGGAAAATTGGTGATAAATGATGAGCTAATGCTCTTAATTGTCTTTTTTGTTTTCCTTTTAACATCTTATCCTCTTTTCTTTTACTATATTATCGATTCACGTACAAATACTTCGATTTCCTCTGGCACATGAATATCAATCTTACATCCACTATCGCTGTTAACGGTTATCCACCCTAATCCAGAAATCACAATATCCATCTTTCTACTGTCAATAGTGAAACTTTTCTTAACTTGATTGTTGAAGATAGAAATATTATCTTCAAACGGCGGTTTTAATAATGTTCCTAAGTGCTTTTCAAATAGTTGATCTGCATTACTTAATTTTGTACGATGGATTTCTACTAAATTAGATGCATATAATGTGAAACTTTGACGCTCACCTTCTACAAAATCCATTCGAGCCATACCACCAAAGAATAAACTTTGCTCTGCATTTAACTGGAATACACGCGCCTTAATCTCTTTTTTAGGCATTACTAATTTTAGACTTTGTGCATCAAGATAATGAGCTATATCATAATCAAGAATAATACCTGGTGTATCATAAATACTAGTAGCACGATCTAATGGTATCTCTATCATCCCTAGCGTTGTCCCCGGGAAGTGAGAAGTTGTAATTACATTCTTATCCCCAGTTGTTAGTTCGATAAGTTTGTTAATAAATGTAGATTTACCGACATTCGTTGCTCCTACTATATAAACATCTTTACCATTTCGTAATTCATCTATACGACTTGCTGCTTCTTCAACACCTTGATTTTTTATCGCACTAATTAAAAAAATATCTTTTACTTTAATGCCCTTAGCTTTCAGCATCTTAAATAGCCATTGTTTTACTTTATTTTGTTTAACAGATTTAGGTAATAAATCTAACTTGTTAGCTACAAGTACTATATCTTTATTATTTCCTACAATATCAACCACATCTTCAATCCAACTTCCAGAAAAGTCAAAGATATCTACTACTTTTACAATTAATGCATCTTTTTTTGATAGTGTTTTGATAAGTTGATAGAAGTCTTCAGCTCCAAGTTGCACATCAGATACTTCATTATAGTTTTTTAATCTAAAACATCTTTTACAAACAAGATTGCCATCGATACTTTTCTCTACTACACTCTTTGGTAAATAACCTTGTTTGTTCTGATCTTCACTTTGAATCTCTACACCACAACCTATACAATAAACTTTATTACTCAATATGGCCTCCATTTTCTTTCTTATGTTTTAATCTATACCCTACTTTTTTCATTTTAGGGAATTTTTTTCTTCTTGTTAAATTTTGGATTATTAACCCTTCAAAAAATCTATTAATTCTAGTTTTGAATGCATCAGTTTTAGATATAGGCTTTACTAATACACTCATAACTCCGAAACTTTTTGCGCCTAGTACATCAGTTAGAACTTGATCTCCTAGGATAATCGCTTCTTCAGGTTTTCTATTTAATTTTTGTAAAGCTCTTTTAAATCCAATTGTCAAAGGTTTTTTTGCTCCAGCTACATATTGTAGATTTAATTTTTTACAGAACTCCTCAACACGTTCTTCAGTATTATTAGACACAACAATAATATCGAAACCAGCTTTTTTCATCTTCTTTAGCCATTTGTTCAATTCTTTTGTATCTTTTTTACTATCCCATGATATTAAAGTATTATCTAAATCAGAAATAATAACTTTCTTGTTGTGCATATTCATATACTCAACATCAATAAACTCATACTTTTCTATAAAATCATCTGGTGAGAAATATCTTTTTAGTACCATTTACCTTTATCAATAGCTTATAAAATAGTAGCTATTTTCTCTCCCATCTTGATTTCTTTATTCTCTAAGTTTTCCTCTAAGATTACATTATCTTTTTCAAACAGTAATACTACTGTTGAACCAAACTCAAAGTACCCTAACTCTTCTCCTTTTTTCACATAAATACTCTCATACGTCGGAATAATAGAATTAACATTTTGAGCTCCTACAGGGATTAATGTATAATTTATTTTTCCATTAAGTCTATACACTTGTCTGTAGTTATAGCTTAATATATTATCTCCTAATTCTAATCCAAGATTATTAACTGGATATGAATATTTACCCAAACTATATGCATCCTTTACCTGACTATTCATAGGGAAGTGAATACGGTGATAATTCTTTGGACTTAGATATATTATAATATATGTACCATCTTTATATTTATCAGCTAACTCACTATCGCCGACTAATGTTTGAACATTATACACTTGATTTTTCACAATAAATGTACTATCTTCACTTATAGTTCCCACTTCTGAAATAACTCCATCAGTAGGACTCACTAAAGAATCCTCTTCTTGATTAATTGGTCGAGCATCAGGTCGTAGCTTTCTGATAAAAAATTCATTTAAATTTTTAAAATCATCAATTTCATCTAAGATTTCTTCTGTATTAATATCATATACCTTAGCAAAAGGTTGAATCATTAATCTACTTAAATTAGACTTAGTTAATTTTTTAAGAGCTTTAGAACTCATATTTCCATTAGTTAATTCAACACAAAGTTGAAACATTTTCTTTTTTAACATACCAGTCTCCTTATTGAATATCATGTTATATTTTACTATAAAAGTCGATTAAATACAAATATTGCAAAGAAAAGAACTCAAAATTTGAGACAATTTCCACTTTACATAATCAAAGTTTTATTTTTCAATAATTATTATATTATTTTAGTACACATCCTAAAATAATTCATCACCGTTGAATTCCATAGTAAGACGTTACTATTATAAATAATACAGTATTTGTATATCCAAGTATAACAGAAAATTTTTATCATATATTATTGATTTTAGCAACATAAAATTGTATAATATAATTATAATAATAAAGCAAGGGAGTGAATGACATGACGTTAAATAATAAAGTAAAAGAAAATATTATTTTAACAACTGTCCAAAACGTTTGAACTAAGGGCTATTCTCTGACAAGTGTTCAGGATATCATTAAAAAAGCTAAAGCCCCTAAAGGAAGCGTATATTATTATTTTCCAAAAGGAAAGGATGAGATTTATCTAGAAGCACTAGATAAAATTAACAGTAATGTTAAAAAAGAATTTAAAACAATTTCTCCGAAATTAGGGACTTTAGAGGAGTATTTAACAAATGTTTTTGATCTTTTTATTTCAAAAGGTAAAGCGTGTAAACGAAGTGGTTTCTCACTAACACTACTTGCTATGGAGACCGCCGAATTATCTCCTATTATTGCTGAAAAATGTAGTGATATATTAGAAAATTGGCGTTTACTTCTTGCTGATGGACTTTTCGATAGAAATTTACCAGAAGATGTTTGTAATCCTGTTAGTGAATGGTTGTTCACTAGCATCCAAGGAGCATTAACTGCAAACAGAATACACAAGGATGAAGCATTCCTTTACAATATAAAATCTTCAATTAGATTTGTTTCTACCGCTTCTCCTGAGACACTAAGAGAAATATTCTCTAGATCGGATGAAGACGAAGTTGTCGCATAAATAAATCCCTTGCTACTGAGTTCAGTAGTGAGGGATTACTTTTTTTAAATTGTATTTATCATTTGCATTGTTAGCGAATTAATTTTTTGACTAAAGAATTTTTTAATTGCAGGATCTATATCTATTCTATCTAAAGCTAATTCAAAGTCTTCTAACCAATATTTTGCTTCTTTTATAGAAATAGGTAGTTTCATATGTTTTTTTCTTAAATCAGGTGTAGCAAAGATCGAATGACCTGGCTGTCCTAAGAATAATCTGAAAAATCGTTTTTGTTCTATTTTGATTTTATCAAAACCATCATTAAATAAAAGATTAATTCTATCATCATTTGGTATAATATCGTCATACATATGCATAACTAGTTCATCAATCTTTTCTTCTCCTATTTGTTCATACAGGTTCATAATTACCTCCACAATTTGTTCATATTTTTTTCACTTTTTGTACTTATTTATATTAAACTACATTAATAAAATTTTTGCAATTAAAATACTTTCATAATTCCTAAAAATCTAACTTTAGATAATTAAAAGCGTAAAATAGGATAAACCCATTCTACGCTTTAACTATATTATTTTAATAATTTTTTAAATGCTTCTACTTTGTCAGTTCTTTCCCAAGTGAATTCTACATCTTCACGTCCAAAGTGACCGTAAGCTGCTGTTTTCTTGAAGATTGGTTTTCTTAAATCTAAAGTTTCGATAATTCCATTTGGTGTTAAACGGAATTCTTCTTTAATAGTTTTAACGATATCCCCTTCGTCAACTTTTGAAGTTCCGAATGTTTCAACAAAGATTGATACTGGGTGAGCTACTCCAATTGCGTAAGCTAATTGTACTTCTGCTTTATCACAAATTCCACTAGCAACGATGTTTTTAGCGATATATCTAGCCATATAAGCTCCTGATCTATCTACTTTAGTAGCATCTTTACCACTAAATGCTCCACCTCCGTGACGAGAGAATCCACCGTATGTATCAACGATAATTTTACGTCCTGTAAGTCCAGCATCACCAACTGGTCCACCGATTACGAATCTTCCTGTTGGGTTGATAAAGTATTTAGTATTTTCATCTAATAAATCTTTATCTAAACATGGCTCGATTACGTATTTTTTAATATCAGCGTGGATTTGTTCTTGACTCACATCTGCATCATGTTGTGTAGAGACTACGATTGTATCAATTCTATTAACTTTGTGGTTCACATCGTATTCGATTGTTACTTGCACTTTACCATCTGGTCCTAAGTATGCTAGAGTTCCATTTTTTCTAACTTCAGCTAATTGTTTTGAAAGTTTTTGACTTAGGTAAATTGGTAGTGGCATATATGTTGGTGTTTCGTTAGTCGCGAATCCAAACATAAGACCTTGGTCACCAGCACCTACTTCATTCTCTTCTTTTTGTTGTTTTGTTTCTAATGAATTATCAACTCCTAAAGCGATGTCTGGAGATTGTTTATCTAACCCAACTAGAACTGAAATGTGGTCCCCTGAATATCCTTTATTAGGATCATTATATCCAATTTCATTAATTGTATCACGTACGATTTGTTGGAAGTCAACATTTGCTGTTGTTGAAACTTCTCCTACAAGTACTGCTAATCCTGTGTTTACACAAGTTTCACAAGCTACACGTCCGTAAGGATCTTGCTCTAAAATCGCATCTAAAATCGCATCTGATACTTGGTCAGCAATTTTATCTGGGTGCCCTTCTGTTACTGATTCTGATGTAAATAAATATGTTTTGCTCATTTCTTTCTCCTAAAATATTTTTGTCTGATATTAATACAAATCTCCTCTAGATCCTTAATATCTTTTATATTATATAAATAAAAGACCTTATCTTATAGACAAGGTCTTAATTTATTACCTCATCGTTCAAAGTAAACTTTGCTAAGGAAAGCACCTTAATCAATTGATTAGGTTGCTGGAGTTCTACGGGCCTTATCCCTCACTCACTCTTGATAAGTATTTATATTTCTTTTATCAGCATATTAGATTTTAATATACTTTTTCTAATTTGTCAAACGATAAAATAAAAAA
>CAUUCZ010000063.1:0-6695 GCA_963543895.1 uncultured Gemella sp.
TTTACATTAAAAAACTAAATAATGCTTTTAAAAAATGTTCTGAAGTAGTATAATTATAGGTAAGTAGTATTATAACACAGGAGGTAAATATGTCAGAAAAAAAAATGAACATGATAGTTTGTGGAGGGTGAAACTCGAAAATAGGGCCGGGGGCCTTGTCAGATATTCTAAGAGATCTTCCTAAAAAAGAAGATAAAAATTTAATAGTAGGATATGAATCTTCAGATGATGCAGCTGTTTATAAAATATCTGAAGATAAGGCGATTATTCAAACTTTAGATTTCTTCACAACAATGATTAATGATCCATATTTATATGGCCAAATTGCAGCGACTAATGCGCTTAGTGATGTGTATGCAATGGGTGGAGAAGTTATTTCAGCATTAAACATCGTTGCCTTCCCAGAAAATATGGACTTAGAAATATTACATCAAATATTAAAAGGTGGAGCTGAGAAAGTTCATGAAGCAGGAGGAGTTCTTGCTGGAGGACACTCTATTCATGATGCTACACCAAAATATGGTTTATCAGTAACAGGAATTGTTCATCCTGACAAAATATTACAAAATAACAATTGTAAAGTAGGGGACTTACTAATAGTAACAAAACCTTTAGGAGTAAGTATTATTAATACTGCTCATATGGTTAAAGAGTGTTCTGAAGAAGCATTTGCTCAAAGTGTTAAACAAATGACAACACTTAATAAATATTCTGCTCAAATGATGAAAGATTTCAACGTAAATAGTTGTACAGATATTACAGGGTTTGGTTTCCTAGGACATCTTGTAGAGATGTTAGATGGTAAACACTCTGCAGAAGTATATACAAAAGACATCCCGTATATTGAAGAAGCATATAAATGTGCCAATGAATTTGTTATTACTGCAGGAGGACAATTAAACAGAACGTTTGTTGAGACAAATGTAGAATATCAGGTTAAAGACTTTGCCTTAGAAGAAATTATGTATGATCCACAAACTTCTGGAGGATTATTAATAAGTTTACCTGAGAGTGAAGCACATGAATTATTAGAAAAACTTAATACTCTTGAAATTAAGAGTGCTATCGTAGGAAAAGTTGTAGAAAAACAAGAAAAAGCAGTTATCGTTAAATAGAACTGTTATAAAAGGAGAATATAAGTATGAAAAAAGAAATTCTAGATGCACAAGGTTTAGCATGTCCAATGCCAGTTATTCAAACAAAAAAATTATTAGTGGATAATGATGTAGTTGAAACAATTGTAGACAACGTTATTGCTACACAAAATTTAGAAAAAATGGCAACTCAATTAGGATATAACTTTGCGGTAAAAGAGGAAGCAAAAGATAAATATATCGTTACAATCTCTAAAGAAGAGGGTACTGAAGGTGTTGTTGTTGATACATTATGCGATACATGCGTTGTGCCTGTAACTCAAGCTATACGTGTGTTAGAAGAAGAAACTAAAGTGACTTTACTAGTAAAAACTGAAGACAGCGTTGAAAGTCTTAGAAAATTTGCTGATAAAAATAGTTATGAATTTAAAGTTTCTGATATTGAAGGTGGATTTAAAGTAGAAATCACTAGAGAAGAAGCACCACAACTAGGGACGGCACCAGTTGTTAAAGATGATAGTTACATCGTTGTAATTAATAAAAATCAAATGGGACATGGTAGTGAAGAACTAGGTAAAAGATTAATAAAAGCTTATCTATATGCTTTAGGGGAACAAGAAGTACTCCCTAAAAAAATAATTTTCTATAATGGTGGAGGAGTTTTAGTAGACAAAACTCGTAGTCATGTAATTGAAGAATTAAAAACACTAGAAGATGCTGGTGTAGAAATAGTTTGTTGTGGGGCATGCATTGACTATCATAAGATCGACTTAGCAGTTGGTAATCCAACAAACATGTACTTCATCGTAGAAGATATGAGAAAAGCGAACAAAGTAATTCAACCATAGGAGGAAATAGTGTGGAAGAAGGTTTAATTGTTTTTAATAGTACGCATGATTCAATAAAGGCTGATAACATTTGTTTAGAAAGAAAACTTGCAGCATCATTAATTCCTACGCATCCATCAATAAGTGTGGGATGTGGTTTTATGCTAAAAACAGTATGGGATAATTTTGATAACATTGTAAGAATGTTACAAGAAGAAAATATTGAATATCGTGGTCTATACTATTCTAAAAAAATTGGAATCAAAAGAGCAATAAAAGAATTAGAAGATTATAAAATTAAATAAAATTTTGAATAGAGATTAACATAGAGAAAGTTTAAAATGTTTAATTTAATTTTCTTAAATAATCTCTATTCTTAATATAGTGTAAAGGTGAAATATATGAATAACAATGTAATTATTGGTACGGCAGGGCACATCGATCACGGTAAGACTACGTTGATCAAGGCTCTGAGCGGAATCGAGACAGATACTACTCAAGAAGAAAAAGACAGGGGGATGTCTATTAACCTTGGGTTCGCATATTTTGATCTACCGAGTGGAAAAAGATGTGGAGTTGTTGATGTTCCCGGCCATGAGAGGTTTATTAAAAATATGCTTGCTGGAGTTAGTGGTATAAACTTAGTTTTACTACTAGTTGATTCTAGAGAAGGAATCATGCCACAAACTAAAGAACATATTGATATTTTAACGTTATTAGGGATAGAAAATTATATTATCGTAATGACAAAAATAGATTTAGTTGAAGAAGAATATAGGGAATTAGTAAAAGAGGATATTCAAGAATTTATCTCAGGTACAGTTCTTGAAAATTCTCCAATAATTGAAGTTGACTCAATTAGTAAAAAAGGACTTGATACATTATTAGCTACAATCGATAAGAAAACAGAAGATATCGCAGCTAAAAATGTTGAAAAAAATGCTAGAATTAACATCGACCGTTCATTCCAAGTAAAAGGATTTGGAACAGTTGTAACAGGGACTCTTACAGAAGGTATTATAAATGTAGGAGATGAATTAGTAATTTATCCAAAAGAAGTAAAAGCAAAAGTTAGAAATATTCAAGTCCACTCAAAAGATGTAGAAACTGCCTATGCAGGGCAAAGAACAGCTATAAACTTAGCGAATATTAAGTTTGATGATGTAAAACGTGGTGATACATTAGCGACAGCAGGTTCACTAACAAAAACGTATATGCTTGATACTGAAATCAAATTAATAAATGATGAGAGAGCAAATCTTGAATTATGGGATAGAGTACGTGTTTATATCGGTACTGAGGAAGTAATGGCGCGTGTTGTACCGCTTGGAACAGATTTATTAAAAGCTGGAGAAAGTAGTTTTGCGCAACTTCGACTTGAAGAAGAAATTGCGGTTAAAAACTATGATAAATTTATTATCCGTACATACTCACCTATGATTACAATAGGCGGAGGGGTAATATTAGATGCTAATCCTAAAAAACATAGTAGATTTAACGAAGAAATCTTAGAAAAACTAAAAGTTCAGCTTGAAGGTAATACAACTGATTTAATTGCTAACTATTTATTATCTCATACTGATTACTTAAATTCTAAAGAGAATATTTTAAAAGAACTACAACTTCCTAAAGAAGAGGTCGAGGAATCACTAACACAGTTATTAGAAAGCACTGCAATCTATGAAACAAAGCTAGGTTATATTCATAAGAAAAAATATGATGAAGTTTTAGAAAAACTGAAGAAACTATTAAGTGACTATCACAATAGATATAAATTAAAAGTAGGTATTCCTAAGATTGAAGTACTTTCTAAGTTTAAAATTTCTCAAAAAGAAATGCTAGAGTTGTTAGATTTATTCATACTAAATAACGAAATTCGCTTAGAAGGTAATTTAGTTGCAGAAAAAGATTTCGAAGTTAATTATGATAAGAAACAACTGGCAGAAAAAGAAAGAATTGAAAAAGCATTATTAGTTGGTAGATTTACACCCCCAAGTGTTAAAGAACTAACAAATGGAGAAAAAGCAAAAGTTGAGTTGTTAGAATCTCTTATAGATAATACGGTAGTAAGATTAGATGCTGATTTAGTTTTACATGAAAAAGTATTTAAAGATGCTGTTCAAAAAGTAGAAGATCATTTTAAAACTAATGACCAGATTGGACTAGCAGAATTTAGAGATATGACTGGTTCTAGTAGAAAATACTCTATGGCTATTTTAGAATATATGGATAAAATTGGCATAACTAGACGTTTAGAAAATTATAGAGTTTTAGTTAAGAAATAAATATTGAAGGGAGCTAGGTTGTTTATAACTTAGACAGGGTAAGTAATATGAGTTATTATTTTGATTACGGTGCAACATCACTAAAAAAACCAAAAGAAGTAGCTGATAAAGTCTATGAGGTATTGTCATCGGCAAAGTATGCTAATGCTTCAAGAGGTAGTTATTATGAAGCAAATAATGCATTCCGTGAAGTTTTTGAAGCGAGAAGTGACGTTGCAAAATTTTTTGGTATGAAGGAAGAAGATAGGGTTGTCTTTACTAGTAATTCTACAGAGAGCTTAAATATTGCGATTTTAGGACTGTTAGAAAAAGAAGATCACGTTATTACGACTTCTGTGGAGCATAATTCAGTTTTAAGGCCGATATATTTAGCACATGAAACAATAGGGTGTCAATATACTATTGTTAAAGCTGATAAAACAGGATTAATCGATTATGATGATTTAGAAAAAGCTATTAAACCTAATACTAAGATGATTGCTATTACACATAGTTCTAACGTAACAGGAAGTATTGTGGATTTAGAAAAAGTTGCGGATATTTGTAAAAGACATAATATTATTTCAGTTGTAGATGCTTCGCAAACAGCAGGAGTAGTACCTATCAATATGGATGAATTGGGAATAGATGTATTATGTTTTACAGGTCACAAAAGTTTATATGGGCCGCAAGGAATAGGTGGTCTATGCGTAAGACTTAAAGAACCAGAGATTAAGAGATTTAAAGTCGGTGGAAGTGGTGTTAGAACATTCGATGAGAAACATCCTGGGGAATATCCATTGCGTTTAGAAGCGGGTACTTTGAATACTTCTGGAATCCTAGGTTTACATGAGGGAATAAAATATATAAATAAGCATGGAATTGAAAATCTTTATAAAAAACAAATCGACTTTGCTGATAGATTCTATAATGAATTAAAAGACTTAGAGTGTTTAGAGTTTTATGGAGATTTTACAAAAGATCGTACTGCGGTAGTAGCATTGAACTTCAAAGGAATATCAGCCTCAGACGTTGCAGATGTTCTTGCTGAAGAATATGATATTGCAGTTAGACCTGGAGCCCATTGTGCACCTTTAATGCATGAGGTACTAGGAACAAAAGAACAAGGGATAGTAAGGTTCTCATTCTCAAGTATGAATACAGACGAGGAAGTAGACTACGCTATTAACGCTATAAAAACATTAGCAAAAGAAATTTAGGAGAAATATTATGTCAAAACAATTATTATCACAAATTCCTGCAATAAATAAGATCTTATTATTAGATGAAGTGAAATCATTAATTCAAGAATATAGTGAAGTGGCTGTAAAATCAGCGATAAAAAACTATATTGATGAAATCAAACAAGAAATATTAAATGAAGAATTACATGAAGTTCCAAGTTTAGAGAAAATTGTAGAAGTAGTTACACAAATAGTGAAAAGTGAAGATAAGAATTCTTTACGACGAGTTATTAATGCAACTGGAACAATTTTACACACAAACTTAGGACGTAGTTTACTAAGTCAGAAGATTAAAGAAAACATTGAAAGTGTAGCATTTAACTATTCTAATCTTGAGTTTGATATTGATAATAAAAAACGTGGTAGCCGTTATGTTCATCTTATTGATATTATCAAAAAATTAACAGGTGCAGAAGACGTACTTGTAGTTAACAATAACGCAGCAGCGGTACTACTAACATTAAATACGTTAGTTAAAGATAAAGAGATAGTAGTTTCTCGTGGAGAACTAGTTGAAATCGGTGGAGCATTTAGAATTCCTGAGATTATTAAGTTAAGTGGTGGTACTCCTGTAGAAGTAGGAACTACTAATAAAACACACTTAAAAGATTATGAGAACGCAATTACTGACAACACAGGAGCATTACTAAAAGTTCATACTAGTAACTATAAGATTTTAGGATTTACTAAAGAAGTATCTAATGAAGAGATATCTTACCTTGCTCGTGAAAATGAATTAGTCTCTATAAACGACTTAGGAAGCGGTCAGTTCGTAGATTTCTCTAGATTTGGCTTACCTTATGAACCAACTGTAAAAGAGGTTCTGGATAGTGGTATTGATATAGTAACTTTTAGTGGTGATAAACTTCTTGGAGGTCCACAGGCAGGTATTATCGTTGGTAAAAAAGAATATATCGAACAAATGAAGAAGAACCAACTTACTCGTGCATTACGTGTAGATAAGATGACTTTAGCAGCTCTAGAAGCTACATTGAAATTATATCTAGATGAAAAAGAAGCGTTGGAACACATTCCTACATTACACATGATTTCATTATCAAAAGAACGCCTAGTAGGTAAAGCAGATGTATTTAAAACTAGACTTAGCGACTTAGACTTCAAGATTACAGTAGCTGAGGATAAAGCAGAAGTAGGTGGCGGAAGTTATCCAGCAAGTTATTTAGATAGTGTTGTAGTTAAATTAGAGCACCCAAGACTAAGTGCGACAGATATTGAACGTCGATTATTAGAAGTAGAAATTCCAAT
>CAUUCZ010000064.1:0-6689 GCA_963543895.1 uncultured Gemella sp.
TGGAATATTACTTGCTAATGCTTCAGAAATAGTTACTCCTCCTGCCTTAGTTATAAGAATATCAGAAGCCCGCATCCATTCTCTCATATTCTCAGTATACCCTAGAATCTTAATCCTTTCTTGTTCGGAATAATCAATTTCTAATTTATGCTTCAATTCTCTATTTTTACCACAGATTACTACTACTTGAGCATCTTTATTTTTCAGCAGTATTTTCCCAGTAAGTTTTGAAAAATCAGTAGATACTCCAAAAGCACCAGCAGATAATAAAACTGTCTTTTTATCTATAGATAATTTATTGTCTTGCAACCATTGTTCAATATCCATTTTATTATCGAATTTTTCAGCAATCGGTATTCCGAATTTCTTAACTCTTTGTTTTTCTACATTTAACTTCAATAACTCTCTTTCAGTTTCATCTGTCGCTACATAATATCTAACTGCACCTTTAGTTAACCAATTTTTATGAAAATGGTAATCCGTTATTATATTAACTATTGGTATCTTCTTATCTTTCAATAAGGATAAAGCTGGAGTTGGAAATGTTGAGACAATAATATCTGGTTTAGCATGTGTTACTAGTTTTTTCAAATACTCCGAACTAAAATATCTATAAGCAGAGATGTTACTATGATTTTTCCCTGCATAATATAAATACCCGTAAATATCTCTAAAATATGAAAAGCTATATAAATATAATTTTTTTAAAACTGGTGTCAAATTCGGATGCGCTTGTAAGAACAAATCCGTTTCAATAACTTCAATCTCATTAGTATAATATTTTTCAAACGTTTCTTTAATATTTTTTGATACTTGAAGATGCCCATTTCCAAATGAACCTGTTATTAATAAAACTTTTTTCACATTACCTCACCTCTATTTTTTACTATAATAGATCAGATTATAAGTTAATACTATCACGCTACCTAAACACATACCCGCCATTGTATCCGTAGGATAATGTACTCCTAAATATATTCTAGAAGTCGCTATAAATAAAATTCCTATTATCGCTATAAAAAATGGAACACAATTATTATTTCCTTTCTTCGATAACTTAATAAATATTAACGCCAATGTTAAATACAATATTGTTGCTGAAGTCGTGTGTCCACTAGGAAAACTCAAGCTATTTAATTCAACTAAACGATGAATATTAGGTCGAGGACGATTAAAAATTATCTTAATAAACGCCATCACTATACCACACGTTCCCATTGTAAGAGTTAAAAATAAAGCCTCTCTTTTAAACTTACTCACAAATAAAATAATAACTATTATAGCAGTTATTATTACACTAGCTTTTTGGTCTGCTATATTTGTTGTATTTAAATATATGCTTGTAAGTGCTGGATTTTCTAAACCTTGAATAAAATTAATAATCATACTATCCAAAGGTTTCAAAAAACTATTGTAACCACTCGCAATAAGACTAAACATCACTATAAAAAATATAATTAACCGTTTTTGATTATTTTTTGTCATTAAATCTCCTAACCTTTTTAAAATTTCTAATTCATATATATTACCATAAATTTATACATAATGCTAGCAAAATAATATTATATTCCTTTCTAAATTATTTACTTTCTTATTGATTTATATTATTGATTTCAGTTAGAAATATTTTATAATAAACATCATTTCTTATTATAATTTCGAAGTTATACATATAACTGTATCTTCTAACAAATACAATATTTCGCTTTTATTATTTTTATAAATTTACATTGTTATATTAACTGTCTATTTCTTGAATTTTAAACCATACTTTATTATAATTATTAAGTTAATTAAATAAGTTTATACAGGAGCTTGTATGTCAAAAATAAAAAAAATTATAATATCAGTAATTCTACTATTATCTGTAGCGATTGCTAGTTTGTATTATTACGGACGTACCCACAACGTTAACTTTTTCGACTTTAAATACATACAATCATATTGGAAAAGTAACGATCACAATACCAATACAAACAATGAACAAAACGATACAACAAAAGATAATCATGACAATATAGAAAAATCAAAAGAACCAGAAAAAAAAGGTAAGAGCTTGGAAGAAAAGCAAGCTGTTATGAAAGCTGATACCCCTACTATGAATGCATATGGTTTATATTATGAATATGCTAATATGACTTTACCTGAAGTTATACAAGCATATTCAAAAGAATATGGAATAAAAAATTCACAGATAGCTTTTTCATATAAAAACCTAGAAACTGGTGAGTTAATTGAAATGAATGAAACTCAACCTATGACTGCTGGTTCTACATATAAATTACCACTTAATATGTTAGTAGTAGATAACTTTGAAAAATATAACTTATCTATGACTAAACGCTATGATATCACTAACACTTACTATGAGTATGATGGTGAACACAATACATATGTCAAAGTTTTTAAAGGAGCTATGACTATTCCCCAAATGCAATACTATTCACTAGTTCATTCAGAAAATACTCCTGCATACGCCCTTGCTGATCGTCTTGGAGGTATGAGCGAAGTACACAAAATGTATAGCAACTACGGTGAGTCTAAAGCAGAATTAAAAACTTTTAGTACAGAAAATAAAACAACAACCAACTATTATATTCAAGTGTTACAACACTTATGGGATAATAGAGAAAAATATAAAGACATTCGCGCATATATTGGTGAATCTTTCCCAGGAGATTACTACAAACGCTATCTTCCAAATCTGGTAATAGAACAAAAGCCTGGATATGTTAAAGAAGCACTAAATGTTGATGCTATTGTTTATGAGAAAACACCTTACATTATTGCTTTATATACTGCAGGTTTAGGAGGAGCTACTCCTGCTACTGAAGAAGTAAACCTTGTCGGATTAGATCAAGTAGGACAAATTTCTTATGTTATAAACGAATGGCACCGAGTTAATATGAATCCATAAATTTAATCTCTTTAGAGCGGGAGTGACTCAATAAAATCGATTTCTCCGAAATTACGATTTTTGAGTCACTCCCCTTTTATTTTCTTTTGACAAATTCCTTGTAATCATTTATAATATTTTGTAAAGTTATAACTTTACAAAATATTATGTGGAGGTTGTTATGTTTTGTAATAATAGATTGAAATCCTTACGTACTAAACAAAAAGTTTCTCAAACTGCAGTAGCTGAACACCTCGGTGTTACTCGTGCCGCCTACAATAGTTGGGAAAAAGGGAAATATATACCAAATAAAAAAAATTTAGAGGAACTAGCACTTTACTTTAATGTAGAGACTACTTATTTTGAATCAGAGTATGAGATAGTTAATAAATATCTCCAATTAAACGAGATAAATCAAAAGAAACTTTTGACTATAGCTAACGAGCTATATGTTTCTCAATTATATAAATATCAAGTTCACGCAAAATTATCCGCTGGTTTAGGTAACTTTTACTATGAAGATTATGAATTCGATACTGTTTACTTCGACAAAGACATATCATACGATATAGCCTCTTGGATTGATGGGGATTCTATGGAACCAAAATACCACAGCGGTGATGTTGCCTTAATTAAAAAAACTGGATACGATTTTGACGGATTGGTTTATGCAGTAGTCTATAATGAAGAAACATACATAAAAAAAGTCTTTCTAGAAGAAAATACAGTTCGTCTAGTTTCTATTAATGACGACTACAAAGATATAATAGCACCGATAGAAGAAGTAAATATAGTAGGAGTTGTTACAGATTCGTTTAAACCTATAAAAGAGGTGTAATAATATGGGCATAATCGATTATACATTAGAACCTCATTCAGACATAGCCTTTATAGATATGAAGTCTTTTTATGCAAGTGTAGAATGCGTAGAACGTGGACTTAATCCTTTAACAACCTCACTTTGTGTAATGAGCAGAAGTGATAACTCTAACGGTTTAATATTAGCAAGTTCCCCTATTTTCAAAGAAGTCTTTGGAAAAAATAATGTAGGTAGAAGTTATGATCTTCCCTTCGATATTAATACACGACGTTTTTCATTTTATAACGCAAAAAGACAGGGTCTTGAAATAACTCAACAATATATTAATCATATTGAAGCTTGGGCTAAAAAAACACTTATCGTCCCTCCAAGAATGACTCTATATATCGAAAAAAATATACAAATACTTAACGTACTTAAAAATTATGTTCCAGATGAAGATATTCATCCTTATTCTATAGATGAAGGATTTATCGATTTAACACAATCTCTCAATTACTTTATAAAAGATTCTACAAAAACAAGAAAAGAAAAATTAGACATAATTTGTGCAAAAATCCAACATGATATATGGAAAAAAACAGGTGTTTACTCCACTGTAGGAATGAGTAATGCAAATCCTCTTTTGGCAAAACTTGCGCTAGATAACGAAGCGAAAAAAACTCCAACTATGCGTGCGAATTGGTCATATGAAGATGTTGAAACAAAAGTGTGGAATATACCTTCACTTACTGATTTTTGGGGAATAGGAAACAGAACAGAAAAAAGATTAAATAAATTAAAAATATATTCTGTTAAAGACTTAGCAAATGTTAATCCAGATATATTAAAAAAAGAATTCGGTATAATTGGAGTTCAATTATGGTTCCATGCAAATGGAATCGATGAGAGCAAACCTTCAAAACCTTATAAACCCAAATCAAAAGGCTTAGGTAATTCACAAGTACTACCTAAAGATTATAAGATCAGATCCCAAATAGAACTAGTTTTGTCAGAAATGGCAGAACAAGTCGCCATTAGACTAAGAAGAGTTAAGAAAAAAGCAAAATTAGTACATATTCATATCAGTTACAGTAGAATTGAAAGTAAAAAATCTATTAATGCATCTAAAAAAATTAACCCTACTCAAAGCACAAAACAATTAACCGATCATGTTCTATCGCTTTTTAGAAGTAAATATGACGGTGGTGCCGTGCGCTCTATTGCAGTTAGATATGATAACCTAATAGATGATAATCTTACAATCTATACATTATTCGATGATATTGAAGCTATTGAAAAACAAAGAAAAATTGATAAAACACTGGATACTATACGCGATAAATACGGATTCTTATCAGTTCAAAATGGAAGTATGTTAATGGAAGGTTCACGTGTAAAAGAAAGAAGTAAACTAGTAGGAGGTCATGCCGGCGGCATGGATGGAATAATATGATAAATAGAAGTTATCTCCCCTATAAATCTGCAAGAGAATACGCTGACCGTGGGATGGCTAAGTGGATGGGCTTTTTCATCTCAGAACACACTACCGCGATTAATACACAAGGTGATACTATAGATTTTTCCAACAATATGGATGAAGATGAAAAAAGACTACTATTAAACCAATTATATTTCTTTAAAGGTCTATCGTATTTATATACATCTACTCAACGTGAACCATATCTAGGAAAGGTTGTTGATTGCACTAACGATATTATTTATTTTTCAACTAAACAAAATATACTGCAAATTTCAATTAGCGATATTCTAAAAGTTTCTTTAGCAGAGGAATTAGACTATGAACAAACTTAATCAACATGAAGTCCAATTTGATTATTTTAGTAGTAATTACGATCAATTTGAAAAAGATTTTTATAAATATTCTGCATTAAATGTACCTTTAACATTTTTAACAGACGATATTCTAAATTTAATGGTAAATAACAATAGTAATTTTTTCAGATTAACTGCTAATAAATCAAAAGATAAAAGAGATCACTACTTCTTTTTCAAAGTTCAAACTCCTTTAGAAAATAAAATGGTGAGAATCTTTCAATATATTGGACATAAATTCATAAATGAAAAATAAACTCGAAACTAGGATATCTTCCTAACTTCGAGTTTATTTATTTTAAATTTAATAGATTCTATTGTTTTTGTTTTCTTCTAACCGCTATCGCTGCTACTAGAGCTAATAACGCCATACTAATAGTTTGCTCTGATTCTAAACCAGTTTTTGGTAATTCTTCTTTGTCTTTTCTGTTAGTTTCTTCTTTTTTGTTATTATTGACCTTATTACTATTATCAGAATCCTCTTTTTTATTTTCAGCTTTATACTCTGCTTTAACCGGTGTTACTATTTGAACACGGCTTTCTAAATCTTTGGCTCCTACTCTGATTCTTTCTAGAATAGTAAATTTGCTGAAGTGGTTTATTTTGAATTGCAGCGAACCGTCACTAAAGCTACTTTCAACTTTTTCTAAAACATTGTTGTCTGCTATGTGATATACTTCTAATTCTGCATTGTCATTTTTTACTACAGATACTTTAACTGTACGTTCAGCATCACTATCTAATTCTTTACCATCTTTTTTGAAGTGAATTTCAAAAACTTCAATAACTTTATATTCACTACCTAATTTTTCAATAATAGCTTTATTTAGCTTTTCATCGTTTATCGCACCTACAAAGACATCATCAGCTTTTATTTTGTTTTTATCAAAAGATACGGCTACATCACGCCCTGATAATGTTGCAGATAAAACTTTATTTTCAACTGGCACATTATTCGCTGAAGTTTCTTGTTTTTTATTATTAGATGAATCTGTTTTATCTGAAGTTACTTTTGGAGTTTCTTTGCTAGGAACTTCTTGTTTATTTTCTGAAACAGTTTGTCCTTTAGGAACTTCCTTCTTATCAGTTTCTTTTACAGATTCTTTATTATCTTTCTTATCTTCTTCTTTTGCTGGTTGTTTATTTTCTTTTTTAGTC
>CAUUCZ010000065.1:0-6546 GCA_963543895.1 uncultured Gemella sp.
CTTTTCAACTTTAGTTTCATTTTAATTATAGTGTAAAGTTCGTGTAAGGTAAGTGGGATATAATATAAACATAACAAAACTTAATAATATTTTTTTTCATAATATGTGGCTCGTCGAAAGATGAGCCTTTCTCCATTTTTAGGAATAATTTTCAAAACTTTTCAACTTTAGTTTCATTTTAATTATAGTGTAAAGTTCGTGTAAGGTAAGTGAGATATAATATAAACATAACAAAACTTAATAATATTTTTTTTCATAATATGTGGTTCATCGAAAGATGAGCCTTTCTCCATTTTCGGGATAATTTTTGATTTCGAGTTTGAAATATTTAGATAATAGATATTTTTTTTCATCGGTTAGTCGTAATTCTATCAAATCCAAAGGATGCAGATAGAATGTACGAATAACACATGCTACAGAAACTAGAATTTTTAGGACGAAGGACGAGAAAATTCTTAGTTTCGAATCAGTATAATATAAATGGCTCATCGAAAGATGGGCCTTTCTCCATTTTTAGGGAATAATTTTCAAGACTTTTCAACTTTAATTACATTTTAATTATAGTCTAAAGTTCGTGTAAGGTAAGTGGGATATAATATAAACATAACAAAACTTAATAATATTTTTTTTCATAATATATATGGCTCATCGAAAGATGAGCCTTTCTCCATTTCTGGGGATAATTTTTGATTTAGAGTTTAAAATATTTAGATAATAGATATTTTTTTTCATCGGTTAGTCGCAATTCTATCAAGTCCAAAGGATGCAGATAGAATGTACGAATAACACATGCTACAGAAACTAGAATTTTTAGGACGAAGGACGAGAAAATTCTTAGTTTCGAATCGGTATAATATATGGCTCATCGAAAGATGGGCCTTTCTCCATTTTTAGAATAGTTTTCAGGTTATTTCTTGAAACTATATTTCAAAGTGCTATAATATTATTTATGAAAAAAACATCAGTTAATTTATTAGAAGGTCCGATTTTACGGGCGATGATTACTTTTGCGATACCGATTATGATAGCAAATATTTTTCAGCAACTCTATAATACGGTAGATATTATGATTGTTGGTAGATTCCTTGGAGAAGAATCCCTTGCTGCTGTTGGAGCTACTGCTGCGATATTTGAGCTTGTTGTTGGTTTTGCAATAGGTATAGGAAATGGAATGGGTATAGTTATTGCCCGTTATTATGGTGCAGGAAATTATGAAAAGTTAAAGAGTGCTGTGGCGGCCACATTTGTTATTGGTGGAGTATTGAGTATTATAATTGCCATATTAGGTAATTTTACATTATATCCATTGCTAGAATTGCTTGGAACGCCAAGTAATATTATTGCTCAGTCTTATGAGTATATTTATCTTATAATAGTATTTGTAGGTGTTACTCTTGCGTATAATTTATGTGCGGGCCTACTTCGTGCAGTAGGCGATAGTAAGGCTGCATTATATTTTTTAATTTTTTCAGCAATTATTAATACTGTATTAGATATATATTTCATTGCATATTTACATATGGGTGTGAGCTCGGCTGGGTTTGCAACCATTATTTCACAAGGAATTTCTGCAGTATTATGTTTTACTTATATTCGTAAAAAAACTCCGTTTTTGATACCATCTAAAAAACATTTTGCATGGAATAAAAAACTTTATGTTGATCTATTGGGGCAGGGTATTTCTATGGGGCTTATGTTTTCTGTTGTTTCAATTGGAACTGTAATTTTACAAACATCGATTAATGCCTTAGGTTCAACGATTATCAGTGCTCAGACAAGTGCTAGAAGAATAATGATATTTGCACTTCTTCCAATAATAGCTATGAACGCGACTGTAACAACCTTCACATCCCAAAATTTCGGCGCGAGACAATATAGACGTATTGTTGAAGGTCTTCGACAAGCGATGGCTATTGCGATTACTTGGTCAATTTTTATTAGTATTGTATTATTTTTTGCTAGTTCATATCTAAATGAACTTGTCACAGGAAGCAATGATGAAGAATTAATTTATCAAGCCTCATTGTATTTAAAAATAAGTTCTGCATTTTATCCGACATTAAGTATACTAGTAATACTAAGAAATGCTTTGCAAGGTTTAGGTCAAAAGATGATGCCACTTATTTCTAGTATTATAGAAATGCTTGGGAAAATATTCTTTGTGATATTCATCATTCCAAGTACAGGTTACTTAGGTGTAATACTCGTAGAACCTATTCTATGGTGCATAATGGCTGTTCAGCTATATTATGCATTTAGAAAAGAACCGGTTATTCGTTCGTTGAAGAAAAAGAGTGAATAGAGAATTGGAAAGTTACCCCCAATCAACAAAATTAAGTAGTAATTCTAAAATCAACAATTTAGAATTGCTTCTTTTTTTACTGCAAACACAATACTCACGTGATATAATAGTAAGGTATTTAAAATTAAACAATAAGGTGACAGAATGAATAAATTAAAACAATTATTAAATGGAAAAAAATATTTAATTATGGGAATATTGAATTTCACTCCTGATTCTTTTTCAGATGGGGGAGATTTTTACGATGTGGAAGCTGCGATAGAAGGTGTTCGTAAGATGGTAGCTGAAGGTGCGGATATTATTGATATCGGTGCGGAATCGACTCGTCCGGGTTCGACTGTAGTTAGTGAGGAAGATGAACTTGCTAGATTACAAAGCGTATTTCCAATTTTAAGAAAAACATTCCCTGATGTGTGCTTTAGTGTCGATACATATAAGTCCAATGTAGCTGAATACATGATTGAAGCAGGAGTAGATGTGCTGAACGATGTAAATGGTGCTAAAGGAAGTACTATGGCTGAAGTGGCTGCTAAACATGATATTCCTATCTTCATTATGCATAACGGTGGTGTAGAAGAAGGGCATGAGATTGAGCAAGTTGTACGTGAACTAGGTGAGAGTGTTGATATTTGCTTAAATGCAGGTGTGAAGAAAGAAAATATAATCGTCGATCCTGGTATGGGATTTGGTAAAACTGCAGAAGCTAACTTAGAAATTACACGAAAACTAGAGTTACTTAATTCGCTAGGCTGTGAAATCTTATATGCGGTAAGTAGAAAGAGAACTACAGATTATGTACTAGGTGGTAATAGTAATCCGAAGGATAGAGATATAGTAAGTGCGACTTTATCATTAGAAGCGGTGAAACGAGGAGCTAGAATGGTACGTGTTCATAATGTAAAAGTTATGAAAGAAGCCCTAATAACTTATGAAATAATTAATGGTTAATCTAACAGAAGGAGGTTAAAATGAAGAATACATTTGTTTATAATAATCATTTAGAAGCGAAGAAAGTTCTTAGTACGCTTGAGAGTGAATTAGAAATGTGCGATGAATTTATTTTCAGCGTGGCATTTATTTCAGAAAGTGGTTTGACTAGTTTACTTCAGACTTTGAAGAATTTAGAAGAAAAGAATATCCGTGGAAAAATTTTAACGACGAATTATTTATATTTTAACACTCCTAAAGTATTAGAGAAATTGTCTAATTTCAAAAATATTTCTCTAAAGATTTATGACTGTGTAGAAAATAAACATGGATTCCATACTAAAGGTTATTCATTTAGGCGTAATGACTCATGGAAAGTGCTGATGGGAAGTTCGAACTTAACGAGTGCAGCATTGACGATAAATAAAGAATGGAATACTTTTATTGAGGGAGATAGGACTCTAACTGATAATGTCTTAGATGAGTTTAATGGATTGTGGGCAAAATCTAAGTCATATTCTGAAATAAAAGATAAGTATGTCGAAGAATTCACTAGTAATAAGGTTGAGACTGTTGCTAAGAAAATTATTTCCGAGGAAATCAAACCGAATAAGATGCAAAGGAGTTTTATAGAAAATTTCGAAAAACTTCGTAATCAAGATAACAAGGGTCTTCTTATTTCTGCCACAGGAACTGGTAAGACATTTGCGGCTGCTTTTGCGATGAAGAGTATAGGTGCTAAGAGATTATTGTTTATCGTCCATAGAGAACAGATTGCTCGTCAAGCGCTGGAGACGTTCAAGACTATTTTTGGAACTAGTCGTAGCTATGGTTTACTTACAGGTAAAGAGAAAAATATAGAAGTGGATTTTATTTTTTCTACAGTTCAAACTATATCTAAAGAAGATGTCTTTAAGAGTTTTAGTGATACTCATTTTGATGAAATAATAATAGATGAGGTGCATAGGGCAGGAGCCGATAGTTATCTTAGATTGATGGATTATTTCAAACCGACATTTTATTTAGGTATGACGGCAAGCCCTGATAGAACGGATAGTTTTAATATTTATGAATTATTTAACAATAATATTGTTTATGAGGTGCGTCTTAAAGAAGCGATGGAAAATTCATTATTATGTCCGTTTCATTACTTTGGGATTAGTGATCTAGAAGTTGATGGTAAGGTTATTGACGAACTTAGCGATTTTTCAAATCTAGTGTCTAGTGAGCGTGTTGAGCATATTATAAGTAAGATCAATTATTATGGCTATTCAGGAGATAGGGTAAAAGGTCTAGTTTTCTGTTCATCGAAACAAGAAGCGAAGGTGCTTAGTGAAGAATTTAACGCACGTGGTTATAATACTACTAGCTTAACAGGTGAAGACAGTCAGGAATGTCGTGAACATGAGATTGCTAAGTTAGTTGCGAATAACGGAGAGCAATTGGATTATATATTTACTGTAGATATTTTCAATGAAGGTGTAGATATTCCTGAGGTTAATCAGGTAATTATGTTAAGACCTACGCAAAGTTCTATTATCTTTATTCAACAGCTAGGTCGAGGCTTGAGAAAATCTGCGGATAAGGAGTTCGTGGTAATAATAGATTTTATCGCCAATTATAAAAATAACTTTTTAATACCTGTGGCTCTATCTGGAGACAATAGTTATGACAAAGATACCGTAAGGAAGTTTTTATCTCAGGGAACTAGGTATATTCCAGGGACATCGACTATTCATTTTGATGAAATCTCTAAACAAAGAATATATAGCGCGATAGATAATGTGAAGTTAAACACTTGGCTATTTGTTACTGATGAATATAATAAGTTAAAAAATAAACTTGGTAGAATACCTACGTATTCAGACTTTGAAAACTATGATGCAATTGACATTAGAAAAATTTTCGAAGTAGCTGGAAGTTATTATTCATTCTTATCTAAGAAGGAAAAACAGTTTGAATATTGTGGGAAACTGACGAAGGCAGCAGAGAATATGCTAAATTTTGTCTCTACTAATTTAATTTTGAGTAAAAAGATAGAGGAACTTATAATTTTACGTTTGTTATTAGATGAGAAGAAGTGTAATGTTCTTAGAAGTTTTGAAGAAATTATGTTGAAAGACTATAATAAGTTTATCGCAGATTATGAACTGGATGTTAGTAGAAAGATACTTACTAACAATTTCGTGACTAGTAGTGTCACTAAGAAGAAGTTTCATGATTGTATATTCTTAGATGAGAATGTTGCTGAGATAAGAATGTCTAAAGAATTTGAAGAACAGTTGCAATCAGAGATTTTTAGGGAATTATTACTAGATTTAGTAGACTATGGAATTTACAGATATAATAAATATTACAAAGATAATTTATACAAAGATACTAATTTTGTATTGTATGAGAAATATAGTTTTGAGGATATTTGTAAATTATTCTCATGGGGAATAAACTATGTGCCACTCGCTATAGGTGGTTATAAGTATGATGAAAGAACAAAGACTTTACCAGTGTTTATTAATTACGACATTGATGAAAATTCATTTAATCGTGATTATACACATGGATTTTTACCGGATAATGGTTTTACTTCGATGTCAAAGCCGAGAAGGAATTTAGAATCGAAAGAGTGCGACTATTTCTATAAGAACGAAACGAAAATCTATCTATTTATGAGAAAAAATAAAGATGATAAAGATGGAGCACGAATATTCTATTTCTTAGGTGAGATGAAGACGACGGGAGAGCCTAAATTAGTAGCTAGAGAAAGAAGCGGAGATACTGTAATTCAGTTCTTTTATAAAATACAGACTCCACTTCGAGAAGATATGTATGAATATTTTACGAGGGATAGAATATAAGAAATATATATAAATAGAGAGTAACTAAAAAGGTTGGGGTTGACTCGACAAAATCTTGTTTCCCTGGAATCATGATTTTTGAGTTATATCCGAATGCTGAATAGTTGCTCTTTTTATTAATCGTGAGGAATTTAAAGTTTAACGATAAATATTTTAAATTTTCAAAAAAAACTGTACAATATATTGAAAATTTAAGCGTACCAATGTAAAATATAAAATAATATAGGAGGTGATATTCTATGAATATTTTCTTGAAAAATAAACTCTATAGGTTATTCACTATTTCATTGGCTTTTGGAAATGCTGGTAGGACGCTATTTGATATTGCGTTTATTATTTATTCGACGAGTTTACCGAATCCAGAATTAGCTGTGAGTATAGTGTCAATAGCAACGACATTACCTTATATTATCTCGTTTATCCTAGGATATTTTGCAGATCAGACAAAAGATAAGTACAACA
>CAUUCZ010000066.1:0-6394 GCA_963543895.1 uncultured Gemella sp.
TCTTAGTTGTTTTAGGAATAATATTCTTAACTCTTACTTACATCTCTTACAACAAGAATAATAAACCTGCTGTGAATTTAGCAAAATAACAAAAAAAAATTCTAAGTAACATCGATATTTGTTACTTAGAATTTTTTGTGTTTATAATTTTTTTCGGAATAAGGAAATTCCGTGAAATCAACTATCCATTATCCATAATTAATTCTATTATTTATAGATTGACTCTCTGAAATCATCTGTAGCGCGTAGGTACGCATTATAGATTTTTTGTTTTAATAAGTGCACCCAACTTGCAGGAACATGACTCGTTGTACGATCAATGTTCTCGATATCTTTCGCTACTGCTGCATTAATTAAAGCTTGCATCTCTTGCGCCGATGAAATTGTAACTTCTTTTGTGCTTCCAACCACACCTAATTCATATTGAATTGTAATTGGTTTTAATCTATCTTGTTTAGCTATACGCTCATTAAACATCGCTTTTCTAAAATCAGCCCACGATGCATATTGATTTCCGAATACTTTATTCAGTACCATAGTATCAGTGATTAAACCAACATCTTTTTTATACCAATCAGAATAAGTTACCACACCGTTTCTTAGCGCTTCTTCTCCATATTTATTCGACACATACGGAATAAATCCATCTTGGTATCCTTTTTCAGCAAGAAGTTCATACGCTACTTTTTTAAACGTAACATCTCCTGGAGCACCATTCGAATTACTTAAAGCTGAGTAGATTGGCGAGAACATACTTACAGCATAGTATCCATTTCTTCCATAATTTCCAGTATCTTTATATGCTCTGCGTGATATTATATCATTATCTATTAATGAGTCTAAAGTTGTTAGTTTCGCTACTTCCGCGTCTGTTAATTGACGAATAGTATTTATCGCATGAGTATTTTTATTATGTTTTTCATCTCTAACATAAGTATCTTCTAATTTTCTATACCATTTTTTCTTCACATCTTTCGATTTAGATAAAACAGCATTAGCTTCCATCGCATCTAATGTATATAAAACATCATGCATTCCATGAACATATTCTTGCACGTCAGCTGCAGATTTGTATCTTTCCGTTGGATTATAGGTATGTAGGCGTGTTAGAGAATCTTTTTCTCCTTTATATACTGTATTTAGTATTATACCTTCTTCTTCCAATTTATTTACTGATTGTAGTAATCCATATGCATAAAGTTCAGCTCCTAAACCTTCTCTACGACCATATCCTTCAAAATAAATACCTCCATCAGAGTTATGAGTCATCTCATGTGTATATACCGAAGTACCATATTGATCTAATAATCTGTCACTTACAAAGTACACTTCAGATCCATCTGCAAATGCACCTGCTCCTCCTCTTAGACTATACCACTTACCTGCTGGACCGAAGAAATTGTATACCGCGTCAATATTTTTATCTGTAGCAGTAGCCCAATATCCTTTTCCTTCTTCATTTTTGAAGTAGAATCCATCTGTTACTGGTACCGAACGGAATAGTTTCTCTCTAGATTCCGGTGTTAGCATATTATACCAAATGTCATAGTGATCTCTTTGCCACTTAGCTGATTGATTAACTTTTTCATGTACATATTGACGTAACGCTTCTCCTGAAAGAAGTGTTCCATTTACGCGATCTTTATAACGCTCAAAACTTCCGAATGCTAATGTCGAGATATTAGAAATCGCATAAACACTTTCTTCCGGTAATGTTAATAACGGCAGTAACATTCCTTTATATCTCCATGAAGGTGATGATATTCTATCATATACACCTAGTGAATATTTGCTACCTGGTGCTGCAGTTTCTTGTTTAGTGCGTACTTCAGCTATATTAGATTTTTCTTCTACTATGTACGCTCTAGTATTATCTTTAAACCACTCGTTATTTGTTTTATTAGGTAAGAACAATTTGCGATAGGCTTCTACGAAGTCAAATACTGTGTCTTCTCCTTTTAACGGAGCAAGTAGACTTCCATATAATCCCGTATTATTTCCACCACGTAAGTTTTCTAACTCACTATTTCCTAGCGAGATAAGCGTATCTAATGTCGAAGTTACATTATTACCATTGAAGTCGAATTTATATGTAGATAGATCTTTCGTATTTATATCATCGTAATTGATGTTATACCAACGATTCATATAAGTAAGACCTAATAACAACGCTTCTTTATTGTTTTTAATTTTCTCACTTACATACTCGACTACACCATTACCCATAGTATTTACAGATTTATCCATAGCAAGGATTTTTCTTAAATGTTCAGCGATATTAGCTTTAACCTTCTCGAATTCTTTATCTAGATATAGATTATCTATAGCTTCATTATCTGTAACACCAAGAACCTGTTTCATAGCTCCTGAATTGTAAGTCACACCTTGTAAATCAGGTAATACATTATTAATTATCTTCGTATAATCAGAGACAAATGTTTCTGGAGTAAAGATATACTCTTTTCCAGCAATATTATATTCTAACACTTGATTATTTTCGAAACTTCCTTTGAATGTAACACCTAAATAAGCAACAGTATTATCTTTATAGTGCAGCATCAATCTATTAATAGTATTTTTAGCTCCATTTACATCAGTCACTACATTGTTACCATTCATAGGCACAACATCAAGTAATTCAGTAGTATATAGTTTATCTGCTTTATCCACTTTATTACCATAGTTAACAACTAATTCTTTGTTATAAAATGGCATTAATTTTTCAATATTGTTATAAGCTACTTTTCTGTCTGCTTGAGCTTGACTTAACTTCGTATAATCTACAGTTCGAATATTATTTTTTAAGAATTCTCCTGTATCTTCAAGAGTCGTAGTTATTCCATAACTAGCTACTCTCTTATCTGCTTGTTCTTTAGTTAACTTAGTCGCATACTTATCGTCTTTCTTATTATTAACTGAAGTTACAGCATTTACTATATCAGCTCCATCATATTGATCTCCAGTAATAGCATAACCATAACCAACATTCATGTTACTAACTACATTATTAATACGACCATCTTTCCAAGTAGAACCTACGATTCCTCCAATTCTTGAATAATTATGACCGTTTATTATTTTACCAGATGTAACAGAATTATTTATTAAAGCTCCGCCAGAAATTTTTCCTGCAATACCACCTGCATTTTGGTTATTATTACGCGCTGCAGTAGAAATTTGGGCATCTACTTTCGCTCTATCAATTACAGATTCACTACCTGAAATATTACCAACGATTCCACCTGCATAATTCGCAGTAGTATTAGCATGATTCGCAACAATAGTTCCTGTGAATGAGCTATTTTCTATTACAGTATTAGATGCACTTACCACTAATCCTGCTACAGATTTTCTACCAGCAATCTTACCTTCAACTGAAACATTACTAATAGTAGCTTTATTCGCCGTTTTCGCTAAAGCTGCAGCATTTTCTCTACTATCTACATCAACATTTTTAAGATCTAAATCACTCACCGTAGCGTTATTTAACGTTTCAAATAGAGGTTTCTTAAGATCATAAATAGCATAAGATTTAGTTCCATCAGAGCCGATTAACTTACCTGTGAATGTACCTGTTAAGTAACTTGTTTTATTATTAGATAATCCTACTTCATCAGCCGTCATATCTGAACCAAGTTTGAAAACACCCGCCATATTGCCTTGCATTGCAGCTACAAGATTCTTGAACGATGTATAAACCCCATCTTGTTCAGCTTTCGTTTTAGCTACATTGAATGAGTAATTATCTTTATATCCTTCTAAACCTTCTTCAACTAGTTGATTTACCGCAACATTTACTTTATAGTTTCCATCTGTATTTTCCGTAATAGATTGAACAGGTAGATACATTTCTTTAAATCTATCCGATTTAACTTTTGCAAAATAATTTGTTGTATCTTTAGGCACTTCACTTAAACTTAGATATCTACGGTAACGACCATTTTCTTTACCATATAACTCAACAGAATCAATATCTTTAATCTCTAGTTTTTTATAATCTAAATCAAAGTTCTTAGTTGAAGTTTCTGTACTGTATTCATCAAAATCTCCTAAGTTATAAGTTAACTTAGTTTTTAATGTATACGGAGTGTAGTAATCTAATCCTTTAATTACTTGCTCTTTGTCAGTATTTTCGATATCAACTTCTTTTACAAGCTTATCGCCATCGAAAATTTGAGCTTTTGCTGAAACATAGGCCCAAGTAGGATCTGTTAAGTTATAACTTACAGTTATTGACTTCTTACTTTCATCTTTTGTTATATTAGCAATTTCTACTGTAGGTTTTCTCTTAACAAGTGTTCCTAATTTAACAATTTGTTTTACAGGGTCTACTTGTGTACGTGATAACTCTTTAGTCGCCTCAACTTTACCATTTACCAGATAATCCTCATACTCAATTGTACGAAGTCCATCGCGACCTTGTTGTTCGATCCTACGGCGATTTTTCAGCAGCATAGGATCTAAGATTTCCTCTACTTCATAAGGAAGAGTTTCTTTTTCTGTACGATGCTTAGTTACAAGATCTAAGGCTTGGCGCTCCTCAACAGCTGGCTCTAGTTTTGCACTACCTGTAAACTCTGAAAGAGCTGGTTGTACTAACGCTTCTCCTTCTTTCCCTTCCTCTTGCGTTCCTTTTGTTGCCACTGGTTCCGTGTAATCTGAAAGAGCTGGTTGCACTAATGCTTCCCCTTCGTGTCCTTCTTCTTGTGTTCCTTTTGCCGCTACTGGTTCCGTGTACTCTGGAAGTTCTGGTTGTACTACTGCTTCTCCTTCATGTCCTTCCTCTTGTGTTCCTTTTGTCGCTACTGGTTCCGCGTACTCTGAAAGAGCTGGTTGTACTAACACTTCCCCTTCATGTCCTTCTTCTTGCGTTCCTTTTGTCGCTACCGGACCAGTATATTCTGGAGGTTCAGGTTGTACTACTGCTTCTCCTTCATGTCCTTCTTCTTGTGTTCCTTTCGTCGCTACCGGACCAGTATATTCTGGAAGTTCTGGTTGTACTAATGCTTCTCCTTCATGTCCTTCCTCTTGTGTTCCTTTTGTTTCTAATGGAAGAGTGTACTCTGGCACTTCATTTACCAATGCTTTTACTTCTTCTCCTCCTGTTGATACAACTGGTTTTTCTACTACTTTAGCAGGTTGTGTCGGTTGCACTGGCGCTGGTTTAACTTCCGATTGTGCTGGTTGTGTCGGCTGCACTGGAGTAGGTTTTACAGTTGGTTGCACAGGTTGTGTTTGAGTCGGTTTATCGACAGTCTTCACCGGTTGTGTTTTTTCAATTTGTTTTTGCGGATTAACTGTTTCTTTAGACTCCTGATTTGTTTGAATCACTGGTTGTGTTGATTGAGCTTTTTCATTCTCTTGCGCAGGCTTTTGTTGTTGTGTTTGTTGTTTTGCACCTAGAGCTTGATTTTGATTA
This sequence comes from uncultured Gemella sp., assembly GCA_963543895.1. GTDB lineage: Bacteria > Bacillota > Bacilli > Staphylococcales > Gemellaceae > Gemella. Next base: position 5,420 of record CAUUCZ010000066.1, read on the forward strand.
TTCTCAACAGTATTCTTTTCTTGAACCTTATTGTCTAGTTCTTTTTTCTTAGAAACTCCTAGTTTTAAGTCTTCACTTGTGAAATATCCAATGTATTTATAACCTGGAATATCAATAACTTGTTTTTCTAAGTCTATACTACTAACTACATCTGCTTGTTTATTAAATTGTATTAAAGCTTTACTTTCTAAGGCAAATGTTTCATAAGGCATCACAACACTTTGACCCATCGCACCTATTAAGGCTACACTTAAGACTTTATTTCTATGTTTTTTACTAATTAATAATACTGCAAGAACTGCTGTACCTATTCCCATCCCTGCAATTGGAAGGCTACTACTACCAGTATTAGGAAGGACTTTAGCTTTAGCTGTATCCTTAACTATTTTTTCATATACTAGATAATAAGTATCTTCATTTTTGTATTCCTTAGGAATACTTTCTTTTACTAATTTTTTCTCATTTTCATTTAATTCATTTTTTTCTACATATTTAAAATTAACATCAGTAGCAAACGCTTCTTGCATAGGTGCATAGCTTCCGAACATTAATGCTCCTACAACTATAGGCGCTACACCGAACGATAATTTTCTAATAGAATATTTTAGTATTTTATTATTTACATTAATATTTTTTCTCAATAAAATCATCCCCCATTTACTTTTTAAACAAAAATTTTTGGTTGTATACTTTACATATACGTACTATTGTATCAAAATAAATTGTTATATTCAAGACATCTGATGTATATAAATAGAACCCCTACATTATAATAGAAAAGCATTATTTGATCAATTAGGACTTTAGATAAAATATATAGAAATTTAAGAAAATATGAGATTTCATATCAATAGATAACATTAAAATTTCTCGGTTGTATACTAAATCCGGGGCATGGAAAAATTCCAGCCCCGGATTTCAATTTTTATATACAAAAAGACAAATATCCAATATAATTAAGGTGTACAAAAATAA
>CAUUCZ010000067.1:0-6361 GCA_963543895.1 uncultured Gemella sp.
AAAAAACCGCCAGTAAATTAATACTGACGGATGAGAGCATTCAGCTCTAGTTATGATTTGCGATAGATACAATTAAGTATCTATGTTAGTAATTATATTGTATTATAAATAGGGAGGAAAGTCAAATTTTAGTTATTAAAAAATAGATTTTTAATACCGTTTTCTATAACTTTTAGAGTGTCATCATTAACTCTAACTTTTGTTAAGGGATCTAAATTGTCCTTACGCTTGAAAATTTTATTTTTATCTATAGTAGTAATAGCGTCTATCTTTATATATGTATCTTTATCAAAATCTTTAATATATTTTTTCACCCGTTCTTTTGCATTTTCAACTATATTTCTTTCTAGTAGGACTTTTTGATAAAAAACTTTTAGTTGAGATAAATCTTTAGTAAATTGCTCACCGTTTTTTTCTCTTTCCTCTAGTTTATTTAAATCAGATTCAATTTTTTTCATATTGTTATCGTTTAATTTTATTTGTTCTTCAAGATAATCTAATGTCAGTGAAGCTAATCCCCTAGAAATACCCGCAGTTAATTTTATATTTTGTTTACCTTCTTTAGAAGTTAAGGGAACAACAGTAATTGTATTATCTCTCTTACTATCATTTTTGTTTAGTGTTATCGCATAGTGGTATGATGAAAATTCAGAACCATAATTTACACCGAAATCAACATATACTAAAGTACCTTGTGGAAATACAGAGTTTCGTCTTCTTTTTCCTAGCACATCCCTTTCAAGTTGTGTAGCGTAATTTTCCATACTGGATCCTAATCTTTTAGTTTTAAAGTGATTTGGATTTTTATTTGTTATATTTTTTAGTTTATCTGTTGACTCTTCTAGTTGTTCAATATTTCTTCTTTTTAATTGTTCTTTATCCATAATAAGTCCCCTTTATATACTGATAAATAGAGTAAGTATAATTTTAATAGCTTAGATGATTTATAATTTTGTTAGAATACTCTATATTTTTCTGTATGATAGTATCTCCTAATAATTTTATGAACAGTTTTTACTAGGTTAGCTCAATTATATTATAGTCTATAAAAGGGATAAAATAAATTATAAACTAATATGAGTAACTGAAATTATACAATTTGTTAATTGACTTACTATATATTGAGTGATAGTATGTATGCGAAAAGAAAAAATAATTAATGTTGATTTTTATATCGATTAAGGGGATGTATTTTATGAGTGATATGGAAATTAATAAAATGAATAAACAAAGAGAAGTATCTATATTAATGCAAAATACAATATCAATATTATTAAACATAAGTATTGGTATAAGCGAGAGAAGGAGACTCCGGTGACTAAGTTAATTAGATAAGTATATGAAATAACGTAAAAGAATTTAAGTATTATGGTGACTATTTTAATAAATAGCAATTTTAAAAGAAATTATATAAAAAGGATTATATTATTAATATAAAATGTGGAGGTAAAAAAATGAATAAAGAGAAAATAGTTGAAGAAATAGAGTGTATCCAACAAAAATTGATAAGTTTACAACTTACAATGGAATTATTAGCAATGCACACAGATGTAATTAATGTATTAACTTTAGATGAACTAAGAAGTCTAGATATTCCAACAGACATATTAATTAAATATTGGGACAAAGCAAGAGATGGTCATAATTTGTATATGATGACTGACGCTATTGCTAAACAAACATCAGATGATTTATCAAAAATATGTTATGAGGGATTTGATGAATTGAAAACTATGATAAATAATATTGCATAGTTTATAGAAAGAACAAATAATGTTTTTCAACTTAATTATTTACTAAATTTATTACAAAAGGTTTGGTACACATTATATTGTAATGTATACCAAACCTTTTTGTTTTGTTATATTATTTAGTTACTGGTACTTCAAAAGTTGCTTTTTGCATTTTTTTAGCATTATGATCGAATTGCTCGAAATAAACTTTAATTTTATCACTTTCCATACTTAAACCGTAGCCCACAGTAGATTCTGAAATTGCACCAACTGGAGTAGGTTCTGGATATTTTGAAGATCTAACTGGATAAATTTCAGAAACTTTTTTTGCACTATCAACAACTGTTCTAGGTATTAAAAACAGATCTTGGTATTCATCTTTATATCCTAAATTTTCATAAGTATATTTTATGATAACTACTTGTGCTACTTGTGCTTTGCTATATTTATTTCTGTCTGGAGTAGTTTTAACCTCAGTTATTTTTAGTTTCCATTGACCATCTACAATCCATTCTTCATTAAGTCCGTATACTTTATCTGTAGAGTTTTGATTTTTTGTAGTTGTAACGTTATTTTCTGTTGTAGTTTTATCTGATGTTTTAGCTTTATCTGATGTTTTAGCCTTATTTTCCGCTGCAGATTTACTTTGTCTAACTAGCTCACCTTTTATTAAAGAACAGCCACTTAGAACTACTGAAGCTGATAGTAGACTTGTAAATAGTGATTTAGTTTTCATATTTTTCTTCTCCTAGTCTATAAATGTGTAATTTTAATCGAATAAATTACATCCATACAAAAATTATATATTATAAGATATTGCTAGTCAATATACAGTGATTACGCTTTCTCTTGATTTATAAAATTAGAATAAATTTTATAGATTTTTGTAAAATACCTTTACAAATTAAAGGAAAACTATTATACTATATATTATTCAATGAAAATAATGTTATTTTTCTACAGATATTTCTTGATTTTCAAAAGAATTCTTTAGTAAAGCTAACAAAATTACAAATTTCAAAAAAAATAAAAAAAAATTAAAAAAGTTGTTGACAAACAATAATATCTATTATATAATTAGTACATAAGTTAATAACAAATATTTATGCGGGTGTAGTTTAGTGGTAAAACCTCAGTCTTCCAAACTGATGTTGTGAGTTCGATTCTCATCACCCGCTCCATTTTTTTATTTAGAGATTTTTCCACAGTAGCTCAGTTGGTAGTAGCATCTGACTGTTAATCAGAGGGTCGCAGGTTCGAGTCCTGCCTGTGGAGTAAAGTACGGCTGTGTATGCAGCCGTATATTTTTTTGTTTAAAATCTCGCTAAATATTATTATCATAGGAAAAATTATGTTATAATAGTTCATGGTATATGAACTTTTATCGAGTTGAATTTTATATAGTTTAAAAATTGAAGTTTAAGAAAAATAAAGAGAATTTTATAGGAGATTTTTATGTTTTTAGATGAGGTAAAAATATTCGTCCGATCAGGTGATGGTGGGAATGGATTAGTAGCATTTAGAAGAGAGAAGTATGTTCCAAAAGGTGGACCAGCTGGAGGAGACGGAGGTCGTGGAGCCAATGTCGTATTCATAGTTGATGAAGGATTAAGAACTTTCATGGATTACCGTTATCAGAAGAAATTCGTGGCACCCAATGGTGAGAACGGAATGAGTAAAGGTATGCACGGTAGAAAATCTAAAGATTTATACTTAAAAGTACCACCAGGAACAGTAATTCGTGATACTGATACTGGAGAAGTATTAGCGGACTTAGTAGAACACGAGCAGGAAGTAGTAGTAGCTCGTGGAGGACGTGGAGGACGTGGAAACTGCCGTTTCGCAACACCTTCAAACCCAGCGCCAGAAATTGCTGAGAATGGTGAACCAGGAGAAGAAAGAAATCTTACTTTAGAATTAAAACTTATGGCTGATGTAGGTCTTGTTGGATTCCCTTCTGTTGGTAAATCAACATTATTATCAATAACATCAAAAGCAAAACCAAAGATTGCTGATTATCACTTTACAACATTAGCGCCAAATCTTGGAGTAGTAGAAACAAAAGACCACAGAAGTTTTGTTATGGCTGACCTTCCAGGATTAATCGAAGGGGCTAGCCAAGGTGTAGGTCTTGGACATCAGTTCTTACGTCACATTGAAAGAACGAAAGTTATTGTACACGTAGTAGATATGTCAGCAACAGACGGTCGTGATCCATATGAAGATTATAAAATTATTAATCAAGAGTTAGCAGAGTACAACATGAGACTTTTAGAAAGACCTCAAGTAGTAGTAGCTAATAAGATGGATATTCCAGTAGCTAGTGACAATCTTAAAGAGTTTAAAAAACACTTAGAAAACGATGGTGAAAAAGTGGATATCGTTGAAATTTCTGCATTTACACGTAGTAATATCGATAACTTACTTTATAAAATAAGTGATATACTAGATAATACAGATCCAAATATGTTATATGAACTTGATACCGAAGAAGAAAGTATGGAAAACAGAGTTCTTTATAAACATAAACCTAAGGATGAAACATTCAAGATTACTCGTGATGATACAGGAGCTTATGTAGTAAGTGGACCTGGTATTGAACGTGCATTCTTAATGACTGATTTCAACCGTGATGCTTCTGTTAGACGTTTTGCTCAGCAAATGCGTTCTATGGGTGTAGATGATGCTTTACGTGAAAGAGGATGTAAAAACGGTGATACGGTTAAAATTCTTAAAGGTGAGTTTGAATTCGTAGAGTAGGAGATAACCACTGTGGATAATGAAAAAGTTTATTATATAATTAGAGAAGATGTATTGCCAGAAGCTGTAAAGAAGACATTAGCGATGAAAAAAGCTTTAGAAGAAGATTCTAAATTATCAATTTTGGAAGCTTCTAAAAGGTTTGATTTAAGTAGAAGTGCATTTTATAAATATAAAGATACAATTTTTCCAATTCAAGATGTGAAAAGACAGTCAATTCTATCACTGTCTATCGATGTTGATGATATTCCTGGAATATTAGGTAAAATTTTATCGGTTGTTAATGAAGAAAAGTGTAGTGTACTTACTATTCACCAAACGGTGCCGATTAATGCAAAAGCTACAATAATTATTTCTTTAGAGCTAAGTTCAGGTGATATAAATATTGAAAAATTAAATAAACGAATTAAAGATCTTGAATTTGTTAATTCAATTAAAGTAATTGGTTTAAGCATGTAAAGATAGTTTAATAAATATTAAATGTAGGAGAACAGAGTAGGGAAGACAGTTTCCTATATCTGCTCTCCTTTTTATTTTAGAAAGGTGAATTATGCAAAAAAATGATATATTCGAAGGGAAGGTTATAGATTATACACATGATGGTCTTGGTGTAGTTAAAATTGATAATTTTCCAATTTTTATTGAAGATGTTATAGAAGGTGAAGTAATCGAGTTTAAGATAATTAAATTAAAGAGAAATCTTGGTTACGGAAAAGTTCTTAATATTATTGAAAGTTCTAAAAATAGAGTTGACGATATTCCAAAAACTTCGGGAGCAAATTTAGTTCATATGAACTACGAAGAACAATTGAAGTTTAAGAAGAAAAAAGTTCAAAATGTTATGGATAAAGCTCTAGGTAAAGATTCTATTGAAGTATTAGATACTTTAGGAATGGAAGACGGATATCATTATCGTAATAAGTCTGTGATTCCAGTACAAAAAGTTAATGGTGAAGTTAAGATGGGTTATTATAAACCACGAAGCCATGATGTTGTTAATATAGAGAAATGTTTTATTCAATATGATGAACATAATGTATTGATGAACAAATTACGTAGTTTAATCACAGAGCTTAACTTATCTATTTATGATGAAAATAATCACTCAGGTGCTATTAGGCATATTATGTTTAGAACAAATACCCTAAAAACTGAAATTATGGTAGGTATTATAGCGAAAGAGAAGTTTAATAAACTAGACGAATTCGTTGAGAAAATATCTAAATTAGATGATAGAATCGTTAGCATCATGTTAAATATTAACGATAAGAAGACAAATGTAATTTTTGGAGATAAAACTGAAAATCTTTTTGGCAAGGATTATATAACTGACACGCTAGACGGAATAGAATTTAAGATTTCACTTCGTTCATTCTATCAAGTGAATCCAGTTCAAACAGAGGTATTATATAGTAAAGCGTTGGAACTTGCAGAATTAAAAGAAACTGATACGATAATTGATGCTTACTGTGGTATTGGAACAATCAGTCTATTCGCAGCGAAGAAAGTTAAGGAAGTATACGGTATTGAAATAGTAGAAGCGGCTGTTTTAGATGCTCGCGAAAATGCTAAAAATAATAATATAACTAATGCAGAGTTTTTACTAGGTAAGAGTGAAGATGTAATTAAAAAATTAATCTCACAAAATGTGAAATTAGATGCAGTTATCGTTGATCCACCACGTAAAGGATGTGAGGAAAGTTTCCTACGTGATCTTGCGGCTATGGATATAGAAAAAATAGTCTATGTTAGTTGTAATCCAGCAACATTAGCTAGAGATATGGAAATTATGAGAGGTCTAGGTTATAAACTAGGTGCAGTGCAACCTGTAGATATGTTCCCAGGAACGTACCATGTTGAGTGTGTAG
>CAUUCZ010000068.1:0-6360 GCA_963543895.1 uncultured Gemella sp.
TAAATTTTGATAATATCTTTAAAATGATTGAAGATAAATTCGTAGCAATCAAAAATGAATTAAATTTAAAATTTGATATTGAAGGAGAACTTGCTAAGTTAAAAGCGGAAATTAGTAAAGGAATCGATGAAGAGTACCTAGTAAGCCGTGGTGAGTATTTAACAGCATTATTAATGGCTGAATATTTAGGATATCACTTTGTTGATGCTAAAGACTTAATTTTCTATAATTATCAAGGTGAGATTGACTTTGAAAAAACTCAAGCAGCGTTTGATGCGATTGTAAAAGAGTATGATCGTCTTCTTATTCCTGGATTCTATGGAAGTAGACCAAATGGAGAAATTAAGATTATGACTCGTGGAGGAGGAGATGTTAGTGGAGCGATAGTTGCTAATATCGCAAATGCTAGTGTTTATGAGAACTGGACTGACGTATCAGGAATCTTAATGGCAGACCCTCGTATTATTGAAAATCCACATGAAATTAAAGTCATTAGCTATACAGAACTTCGTGAACTTTCATATATGGGTGCAAGTGTTCTTCATGAAGAAGCAATCTTCCCGGTTCGTGATAAAGATATTCCTATCCAAATTCGTAATACAAATGATCCAACAGCGGAAGGAACTATTATTTCTGATAATAAACACCTTGATGAGAAACAAATTGTTACAGGTATTGCAGGTAAAAAAGATTTCTCTATTATTACAATTAAAAAACGCCACATGGCAAATGAAGTTGGTTTAATTGGGAAAGCACTTAAGATTTTTGAAGACTTTAATGTTAGTATTGAACACATTCCTAGTGGAATTGATTCATTCTCTGTAGTTGTAGAAACAGGTAATGTTAGACCGTTTATTCATGAATTAGTTGCAAAAATTAAAGCAGTTCTTGAAGCAGATGAAGTGAATGTTACTCATGAGATTTCACTTATTGCTACAGTTGGTGAGAGAATGAAAAATACAAAAGGATTATCTGGTAGATTATTCAAAGCTTTAGGGGAAGCTGGAGTAAATATTGCACTAATTTCACAAACTAATGATGAAATTAATATTATCGTAGGTGTTCATAACGATGATTACGAAAAAACTATAAATACTATTTACTCAGAATTTAAGTAAGAATAAAGCTTCTTGTCTAGTCTTAGTCAAGAAGCTATTTATTATTATATTATTTGAGGTGATTTTATGAGAATTTTGCAGCTTATGTGTCATCCAGATTATAATGGAGAGCATAGAGTTTCTAATATTTTGGCGAAAATCGGTGAACATAAATTAATCGAAAAGGGCTTCAATAGTATTGAAAAGATTAATTTATATGATCCGAGTGTTCACATTCCAGTCATGGATAAGTTTATGTTCAATTATAAAGGAGAAAAACTAACAGATAAAGAAAAATATGATAAAATTAGGCAAAAAGAGATTCTAAATCAATGGAAAAGTGCTGATGTTGTATTTATTTATATGCCGCTTCATAATTTTAACGTAGTATCAAAATTTAAAGACTATGTAGATAATATCGTAATAGTAAATGAAACATTTAAATGTGAAGAAGAGTTATTAATAGGTTTAGATAAGAGCAATAAACAGATAACGTTTGTTATAACAAGTGGGGGAGAATTTGATAAGCATATTCAATATACTAATCTAGACTTTGCAGTTCAATATGTCAGGGGAATATTTAGCGTTATAGGAATAGATAAAGTAAAAGTTCTAAGAGTAGAAGGATTAGATTTAGTATTTAATAATAAAGAACAGTTAGTTAAAAAGGCTATTTTTGATTTAAAAGAGTGGATAGAAGAATTTTCTTATAGAAATAAATAAAGAAGGTAAAGGAGACCGTTTAATGTGGTTTTCTTTTACCTTCTTATCTTTATTTAATATCGAATTCTAGTTGTTTTTCTTTAGATGATAGAATTTTAAATTGGCCGTTTGTTAGGTTAGCGATCCAATTTTCAAAGTTTTCATAATCTTCCTGCATAACATAGATTGTATAAACGATTTTGTCTGTATACTCTAAATTATTCACGATAAAATTAGTTTTTCCAATCTCATACTCTATTTTTCCGTTAAGGCTGTAGTCTAACTCTAGTCTAACTTCAAATGCATCTTTTCGTTCTACTAATGTTGCATTTTTTAGTGCATTAATGACACCACCACCGTAGGCTCTAACTAAACCACCAGTTCCTAGCTTAGTTCCACCGTAGTATCTGATAACTGTGGCACAAACATTTTTTATTTCATTTTTTACTAGTATGTCTAACATTGGAGCTCCAGCAGTTCCACTAGGTTCACCATCATCGTTGGCACGAGTAATTTCGTTATTGTCACCATATACATAACAAGAACAGACATGAGTAGCATCGTAATGTTTCTTTTTCATTTTTTGAATAAATTCTCTAGCTTCTTCTTCGCTATTGATTCTAATTAGATGAGTAATAAATGTAGATTTTTTTTCAACGAATTCATCATATGAATCTTCTTTAATTGTAATAAATTTTTTCGTCATAGTACCTCCCTATAGATTTTAGTTTTATAATATACTTTATTAATTATGATATAAGTAATAAGAAAAGTCAATCAATTGAAAAGAGAACTTGGAATAGCCTCTAGATAACTTAAGTCTTTTAATAATTAAAAAGTGTTATATAGATTTTATTCCAAGTTCAAATTTTATAATTATTGATTTGTATTAGTTTTATTAGTATTATTCTCGTTTGATGATGAATCATTATCCGTTGAAGAATCTGGACGATTTTCGTTACTTACAGTTATATCATTTTTTAAATCGTCTTTAGTAAGTCTTTCCGGAAGATTCGCTAGTAAGTCTTCTGGTGACAATATTGTAAGATTAGTAGCTTGATATGTACTTGGTAAGCGAAGATTATCTATTTTATACTCTTTAAGTCCAATTGCAATATGTCCTTGATAGTATATATTTAATAGATCAGTTGCTTTTGGAAGTGGTAAATCAAGATTGCTTCTTAAAGCAGATGAAGCGTATAGAAGTGATAATGGACGTGGATAGTAATAATATACTCCGTTGTAAGTCACATCATAACCATCAATTCTATGCGATACAATTTCGATATCATCATTAATAAACATCTTAATAGCTGAAGAAATTTGAGTTGTAGACAAGTTGTGTTCAACATTATCTCCAGCGATGTTAATTACATCATTAATTTTAGTTAAGGCATTTAGACTTTTTGCTTTATCAATTAGTGCATGGATAGCCTGTAGTTGACGTTGACCACGTTCTATATCACTATCATAATATCTACTACGTGTAAACGCAAGTGCTTGTTCACCGTTTAGTGTATGCCAACCTTTAGTTAATTTAACGGTATTTTCTTCACCATTGGCATTTTGCTCATCCATGTCAAATGGAACATATAAATCAATTCCTCCAAAGGCATCAACTGTTTGTTCGAATGCTTTAAAGTTTATCAATACATAGAAATTGATAGGTGTATTTAATAAGTTTTCTACTGCATTAGTAGTTCCTTTAACATCATTATAAGCATGAGCATGAGTGATTTTATCATAGAAATAAGCACTATCATTATGTTCATCGTCTTTTTCTCTCATAAGGCTAAGTGAATCACGAGGAATACTTACCATATCCATACGTTTCTTGTCTTTATTAACAGTTGCTAAAATCATCGAATCTGTTCTACTATCTTCGCGAGTTTGCCCTTGAGCTTTACGATCATCATTCATATCGATACCCAGGATTAATACTGAAAATTTCTTGAAGTTAGGATCAACTTCTTTTAAATAATCTACATTCTTATAACCTTTTTGAGCAGAGCTAGAAAAGTTATAAATTGTATATGCGGTAAAGCCACCGATCCCAAGTATTAATAATGTTAAAATTGCATATAATATTTTTCTAATTCCTCTTTTTTTAGGAGGTTCTCCTCCATTTTTGTAAGAGGGTGTACTAATTCTTTTTCGTCTAGACATTTTTTCTTCCATTTAATATTAGACCCCTTTTTTTCATTTAACTTTTTTATTATACTACATAATAAGCCTTAACGCTATAATAATGCGAAAAAATAATGAAAAAAACTTGATAATTTTCTATACTGTAACTGGAAAGAAAGTTGGAATTCTTTGAAATTTTCAAATGTTTGTATTAAAATAAAATAATAAGTACAAAAAATAGGAGTGCATTATGCCAGAATTACCAGAGGTTGAGAATATAAAATTTGGACTTGAAGAAGTAGTAATAAATAAGAAAATTGTTAATATAACCTATTCAAATGTTGTTGAGGATAGTCATAAGGTGGGTAAAATGGCTATTGTTAAACAAGAACTCAGCTTTTTTTCAGATAATGTCAAAGGTAAAGAAATTGAAAAGTTATCTCGTAGAGGAAAGTATTTATATTTCACATTAAATAAAGGATATATTATTACTCATTTTGGGATGACCGGGGCATTCTTTTTAGTTAAGGATATAGCTGAGATTACCAACAAAAATTATTATAAACATCAACATGTAATCTTTGAATTATCTACTGGAGAAAAATTAGTTTATAGTGATATTAGAAGATTTGGTGAACTTAGGTATATTGATGATATAACGAAATTCAAACCATTTGTAAATCTTGCACCAGAGCCATTTGATAAAAAGGCTAAAAAATATTTCTTAAGCAAATTGGAAGAAAATAAATATAGGGATCAATCTATAAAAGCACTTCTCTTAGAAGGGAATGTATTTTGCGGTTGTGGTAATATCTATGATTGTGAGGTATTATATCGTCAAAAGATTCATCCTTTAACAAAAGCATGTGAACTTTCTAAAAAAAAGAAGGAGAGTTTATTTAAAGAGTTGGTTGATATTTTGGAGCTTGCAATTAAAGAAGGTGGTTCTACTATTTCAGATTATGTTCACGCTGATGGTGGAGAAGGTAACATGCAAAACTTCCACCAAATATATGGAAAAAAAGTTTGTCCTCTTGGACATGAGGTGGAAAATGTAACAATAAAAGGACGTTCAAGTCACTTTTGTCCTATTTGTCAAAAAGAAAAATAAATAAAAAGGAGAATCAATGGAAAGCAGAATAGAATTTTTAAAGAAATATATAAGTATAATTATTGGATCATTAATTTTTGCGGCGGGATTAGAATTTTTCTTAATTCCGAATAATATACTAGATGGTGGGGTAATTGGTGTATCTATTATTGCACGTCACTATTTGGGATTACCACTAGGATTGTTTATTTTCTTATTCAACATCCCATTCTTATATTTAGGATATAAACAAATAGGGAAAGGATTTGCAATAGCATCTATTTTTGGTATTGTGATTTTATCTATAGCAACGTCATATTTTCATAGTATTCCACCACTTGTTACGGATCCATTTTTAGCATGTATTTTCGGTGGGATAATTCTTGGAATAGGTGTAGGATTAGTCATTAGAAATGGTGGTACGTTAGATGGAAGTGAGATGTTTTCTATCTATGCTACTAAAAAGTTACCGATTTCTGTAGGAGAAATGGTCCTTGGGATAAATGTTATTATCTTTATTGCTTCTGGATTTGTATTCACGTGGGAAGCGGCACTATATTCAATGATAAGTTATTTCATAGCATCGAAAGTTATGGATATCGTTATTGAGGGACTTAATGACTCTAAATCGGTTATGGTTATTACAAGTAATTATCAAGTAATAAGTCAAGAAATTCAAGATAGATTAGGTCGTGGTGTGACTTTATTACATGGAGAAGGTGGTTATTCGGGACAAGAAACAAAAATCATCTTTTGTGTAATTACTCGTATTGAAGAATCAAAACTTAAAAAAATAGTCTTTAGAAATGATAAGAATGCCTTTCTATCGATTGGAACAGTTAGTGAAGTAAGTGGAGCTAACTTTAAGAAAAAAGATATACACTAATAAATTTCCTCTGCAGTTTTTTCTGCAGAGGATTTTTTGTGATATAATTAGTATAAAGAGGTGAGAATTATGGAAGAATTATATAATTATCTTACTAAGAGTGAGAGGGTATATTCATTAGAAAGAAGAAAAACGGTAAAATTTTGGCATATACTATTAGACCTTGTTGGCCTTTTATATTTTGCTGGAGCATATGGGAAAGATACAACCTATGATTGTTATCTAGTTAAGTTTGAAAAACATTGGGAGATACTAGTGTGTAAAAAAGGAAAAGCACTAGAAAAAATTAAGCTAAAAGATAAATTTGAATTAAAAAAGAATTTTCTTTGTGATGGCTATAAGTACAAAGTTCATCATGAAATTACGCATGAACTAGACAACTATTTGAAATATTCATGCTAGCATGAGCAAAATTTGTCTAAATATGTTATAATAGACTGATGAATTTTTTAAAGGAT
>CAUUCZ010000069.1:0-6239 GCA_963543895.1 uncultured Gemella sp.
AAAAATTAAATCTAATTATACTTTAAAAGATTACCAGGCAAGGTAGTCTTTTTTTATTTTGCACGTTGAGATTTCTAGAATCTTCGATTCGTAGAAATCGTTACGTGCAAAATACGCAAAAGGAACTAAATTTCTAAGGAACGAAGAGACGAAAGAAATTTTTAGTTCCAACTGCGAAGTACAAAATTAAATCAAGAAACAATGAAAAGCATACGTTAGGTACAAAGTACGCAAGGACGTACCAAGAAGCAAAGCGATAGCTGAAGGTGATTGGAGTACGTCTACTGCGAAGTTACCAATTGTAATATAGTAAATTATAATGAGATTCCTAGTGCCAAAGGCACGTCGAAATCCTTAGGTGCAAAATAGGTAAAAGAAATAATCTTTTAAAATAGTATTTATGAAGATTCATAGATGTAGTGACTTTTTTAATCTGTATAATTGAAAAAGTATGTTTTTATAGATGTTTTTATGATATAATGATTTTAAAATTTATTTATGGAAGGTAAGACGATTAGATATGCAGTTTAATTTCAAATTTTTATAACTGTGCAGTTATTTACAGTTTTTATTTAATTTGATTTTTATATCTAATCTTGAATGGAGAAGAGTAATGTATGAGAAATTATTGATGAAAACAGCGTTACTTGCGGGAAAAATATTAATGGAAAATGGTGCCGAGGTATATAGAACAGAAGATACGCTTGAGAGAATCATTAAACATGGTGTTGGCGATGATCGTATTGATGAATATTATACTCATGTTACTCTTACTGGTATATTTATTAGGATAGAAAAACTGGGGACTGATTTTCGAAGAGTAGGGGACAGAACCTATAACTTAACTAAAATATCAGAAGTTAATTCATTGTCAAGGGCATTTACATCAGGGAAAATAAGTTTACCAGATATGTATAAGACACTTAAAAGAGTTCAAGAAGAAAAAAGTCCTATAAAGGATTGGTTTAAAGTTCTTTGTTCAGGGGTTCTTAGTGGTAGTATCGTTTTGATCTTTGATGGTAACTTCTGGGACGTTATACCTGGAGGAATAGCTGGAGCAGTTGCATTTTATGTTTATATTAAAGTTATAGACTATCTAAAAGCACCTTTTATTTCTGAGTATATTAGTACTTTTGTCGGTGGTGTAGCAGGATATATAGGATTTGCTTTGTTAAATGGACATTCACTAAGACTTGCTATGATAGGTGCAGTAGTGCCTCTTGTACCAGGTATTACGATAACAAACTCTATGAGGGATATTATCGCCAGACAGTTTATTTCTGGTTCTATTCGATTTATTGAAAGTTTCTGTGTTGCTTTTGCATTAGGAGCTGGAATAGTGACCGTATATTTCATAGTTAGACTACTAGGAGGTGTGGTATAATGCTTGCTGTAATGAGTCATGCCTTATTGTTACTATATCATTTTATATTTAGCTTTATATCTTCAGTATCTTTCGGAATTATTTGCGATGTTCCAAGAAAAACTTTGGTAACTGGTGGAATAATTGGAGCGGTAGGATGGTGTGGATATTGGGAAATGTGGAGCCATGGACATAGTGTATTTATGTCGAGTTTAGTTTGTTCGTTATTATTAGCTAATATAGGTCAAATTTGTGCGATTAAATTTAAAAATCCTGTAACTGTATATTTCGTTCCAGGACTTGTACCGGTAGTACCTGGAGTAACTATTTATGATGCATTTAGAACGTTATTATTAGATGAATATGGAAATTCCGCAAAGATTTTCTTAAATAGCTTTTATGGTGCTATAGGGTTAGCAGTTGGTATAATAATAGCTGATTCGATTTTTAGAGTCGTACTAAAACCATTATTAAATAAAAACTCTAAATAAAAATAAGATATAATAATTGTTTCTTTGAAATTTATTATTATATCTTATTTTTTACTTGTAATGTATGGTGATGTGTGGTACACTTTAAATGAAAGATGTATGGTGGTATATGGTACACTTAGAAAGGAGGTCACTATGTTTCAAATTGATTCATTATCAGATAAACCGATTTATAAACAAATAGTAGATCAAATTAAGTCTATGATAAGCAAAAATCTATTGCAGGAGGGAGATAAATTACCATCGGTAAGAGAATTTTCGAAAATGCTTAGTGTTAATGTTAGTACAATTCAAAAAGCATTTCAACAGTTAGAAAGTGAAAAGATTATTACTACAATTGTAGGGAGAGGAACTTTTATTACAAATAATTTTGATAATATTGTTCCAAATTATGAACTAATAGATTCGATAATTGAGGATTTAGTTAGAGAAGTAAAAATAAGGGGAATCTCGGAAGAAGATTTATTAGAAAAAATTAAGTTAGAATTTCGAAAGGGTGATTAATTATGGATAATGAGAAGAAGATTGATGGGAAGTTAAAAGAATTAATCATGGAATGGAAATTCTTAGGATTATCGATGGAGAAATTATGTGAAGTCATTTCAGAAAAGATAAAGGAGAAAAATTATGAAACTTACGATAGAAAAAATTAATAAAAAATTTTCCAAAAAGATAGTATTAAATAATGTTAGTTTTTCCGTAAGTACAGGAGAAATTGTAGCACTTGTTGGTAGAAATGGAAGTGGGAAAACAACTTTATTAAAGATACTATCAGGAATATATAATCAAGATTCTGGTGAAATAGGAATTGAAGGCATAGATAATAAAAATATAAGAAAACAACTGATTTATATACCGGATAGATTCGATTATTTTAAAAATTCTAAAATTAAAAAGGTTTGTGAGTTTTATAAGTTAGCTTATGAAAATTTTGATGAGCAATATTTTAAAACAGAATTAGAAAAAATTAAATTATCACAAATCAGCAGATTATCTGAATTATCAAAAGGACAACTAGCTATTTTTAGTTTGATTTTGGGGATTTCATGCCGAACTAAATTTATCCTCTTAGATGAACCATTAGACGGTATAGATGTAATAAATACTAAAAAGATAGTTGATTATATTTTGGATGCACAAAGTGATGGGATTGGGTTATTAATTAGTAGTCATCAATTAAATGCTCTGGAAAATATAAGTGATAAGGTTGTCTATTTAGATGATGGAGTTGGAGTTAGTGAAGAAATTAATAAGGATGAGTATAGTAAATATCAATTAGTGTACCAAGAGAAAATACCAGCGGAGTTACGTAACAATCCTGATGTAAGAATTATTAGTAATATTGGAAGAGTCTATGTGGTTATTATGAGGGGAAATTATGATGCTACTCATGACATTATTCAAGATAAAGATCTTCTTCAATATGATAAACTGCCTATTGCATTAGAGGATATCTTTTTATTAAATAGTAAAGGGGAAGATGAAAATGTGTAAAGATATTTTAAAAATTATTCGTATATATTTAAAACAATATTCAATAATGCTAATTATACTATTAATTGCCTTTTCGACATTTGCTGCCACAACTACTAATAAACAACTAAATGAATTAAAAAATGGAGTTGCAGTTTATGATTTTCAATTAACAACAGGAATAGCAAAGGAATTGGAAATTAGAAAAGGCGCATCTAATGATGAGTTAAATAAAAAAACACATGAACTATATAAGTTGAAAGAAGAATATAAAAAAAATTATAAAGAAAAATTTTCAAAAGAAAAATTAGCTGAGATGAAACATTCTTATGCGGTTGGAGCATATTTACATAATTTTCCTGGTACAGCATTATGGACATTTTATACTAATAATGAGGACCTAAATGTACTTACAGGTGAAGGAAGTGAAAAATACAAACAATACTTAACTGAAGAAGAACTGAATAATGTTCCTAAGTATAAAGAATGGTCAAGAATGCAGCCGGGTAGCAAAGAGTACTTTGATAGACAAGAGGAATTAGATAAAATTTATCCTCCAGCACTAGATGTTAGCAATACAAAAACATTAACTTTCTTAAAAGAAAATCTAGAAGCTAGTAAAGTTAAGTTAAAAGAAACTCTGTTTAACGAGGGAACTAATATTGGTTATTATATTTTGATAACTTTAATCCCGTTGTTAATCTTTGGAGATGAATATCATACTAATTTTGGTAAATTTGTAGCGAGCTTACCCTATGAAAAAGAGAAAGTATACTTTGCCAAAGTAATTTTATCATTCTTAACCTTAATAGTTAGCTACATTCTAACAGGATTGACCAATATAGCGGTTATAAGTAATAGTTTGTTAGGAGAAATTTATAACGTGCCAGCGGTACTTGAAATAAATAATAAAATATATATACTGGGAATAGGTTTAGTATTACTAGGAGCTATCTTATCGAGTTTTTGTGGAAATATATTGAGTATAGGCGTAATGTATATTCCTGCTCTTACACTGATATATTATCCATTGGGAGTATGGGTTGTTATAGGGAAATTGTTCGTTGTAGATTATTTTTCAAATGAGCCGTTTCTTGATAATATACCAAGGATGCCAATATTTTATTATTTCGGTTATACTCCTTGGAAGAATATTATTATTTACCTAGTTATTTTAACAATAATTATGCTGTTAGCAAGTAAGGTTTATAAAAAGCATAATGTAGAAAAAGAAGGTGAATTTTTCATAATAGAAAGAGTTTCATTAGTAGGATATTTAATATTATTAATGGGAGTATTCACATCCACATTATTAGTATTAGTAAACATATTCGGCATTAATCAAATCGTTGCTCTAGCGCTAACAATATTATTAGTGCCAGCTGTTCTTTGGAAACTGGTTCGAACAAAGATCAGAATATAAAATTTTATTGAAAATTAAAGGATAGAGATAGGAGTGTCTAAGAAATAATTAGAAATTCTCATCTTTTTGGAAAAATTAATAAAGTAATGGTAAAAATAAATTTAATAAAGCTATTAATTAATATTTTCTGTAAATAATACGTATTTGTAGCAAACATAAAAATTTTTAATTGATAAAAAGGGTGACTTTAGACTTTACAATCCACTGATTTAAGTAACTTTTATTCAAATAATATGGAGTATATAAAAGTTCTACAGAAAGAAAACATGTAAATTTTTTCAAAAAAACTATTGACAGATAAAAAATAACTTGTTATACTTAATCACAAGTTAATGATTCACACGTTGAAAAGATAAGTAAAAGTGAAAGATGGTAAAGAGAGTCTCGGTTGGTGAAAAGAGATCGTATTGGAAACTTTGAAAATGGTCTTTGAGTGTTAATGGTCGAATAATTAGACCTTTACGGGTGAGCCCGTTATAGCTTCAGGGTATAACACCATTGTATTTTGGTGCGTACTTTTTGAGTTGATATTTGTGAGAATATCATAAAGTAAGGTGGTAACACGTAAATTATTAGACGTCCTTGCAGAAGCATAAGCTTCTGTGAGGACTTTTTTTATTTCTCAAAATAATCACAAGAATTCTTAACTTAAAGAAATAATATAAACATTTCGGAGGAAAGAAACATGTCAGAATTACTAAATATTTATAAAACTTTAAAAAACAAAAAATGGGTTAACTTAAGCCACAAAATCGATGAAAATTCACCTAAGTTCCCAGCGCTACCTGCGTTAGAAAAAGAAAATGTCTTTACTTTAAAAGATGGATTCTATGTTCAAAAATTCTCAGTTGTTGGACAATATGGAACACACATCGATGCACCAATTCACTTTGTTGAAGGTGGACGTTGGTTAGATGAAATTGAACTTAAAGATTTACTATTACCTTTATACGTAATTGATAAGAGTAAAGAAGTAGCGGAGAATAATGACTATGTAATTTCTAAGCAAGATATTCTTGATTTTGAAGCTGAACATGGTGAAATATTACCGGAATCATTCGTAGCATTTAGAAGTGATTGGTCAAAACGTTGGCCTAGCTATGATGAAATTAGAAATTTAGATGAAAATGATGTTCAGCATACTCCAGGATGGGGAAGAGATGCACTAGAGTTCTTAATTAAAGAAAGAAAAGTTAAAGCTGTAGGTCATGAAACTCTAGATACTGATTCAGGAGTTACAGCAGCAGCTGAAGGACTTATTCAAGAGTACTATTTACTAGAACAAGATATTTACCAAATCGAAGTTTTAGCAAATCTTGATCAAGTACCAGCGACTGGAGCATTAATCTCAATTGCTTATCCAAACTGGACAGAAGCAACTGGATCACCAGTAAGAGTAGTAGCGATACTACCAGAAGACGAATAGTACGGTCTTTATAAAAAAGTTTTAGTTTATGAGAAAAAATATGTATTAGAAAAGAGAAAAGAA
>CAUUCZ010000070.1:0-6141 GCA_963543895.1 uncultured Gemella sp.
AAGTTTTTTATTTTTCATAATATATATAGCTCCTTTTGTTATCTACATATACAAGTATAAGATATAAATATATAAAATTCAATGTAAAATTATTTCAAAAGAATTTATAAATTAAATATTTTTTTATATAAAATAGAAATCATTCAAGAAAACGCTTTATTAAATGATAACTACATAAAAATAATATTATTATTTTTTTTATGTAGTTAATAAGAGAATTTCATAAAAATTATTTATATTCTAAAATATATAAATAATAGTGAAACATAATTGAGAAAGAATAATAAAAAACATAGGTCTAGAATAAAAAGAAAAAATTATAAATTAGTAGTTAGAAAAAAATACATAGAACTAGTAAAAAATACCTATTCTAAGATATAAATAAAGTCGACTGAAATGTTATATTATAATAACTTCAGTCGACTTTACTATTAAATATTGATTAGTCGTAATATTTTATCGTAATAAGTATAATTATTTTCCAAAATATTTTTTTCATCTTTCACAAGTTCAGGTTCATCGGTAATAATACCATCAGCAGGACTCTGTAAATATTTAGTGATTAAAGCTGAATCGTTTATTGTCCATACAAAAACTTGTTTATTTTCTTTTCTAGCTTGTTCCACTAGACGATCTCTATATGAGAAGTCTTCTATTACGAAAAAGTCAACGTTACTATGATGAAAATTTCCTATTTGAAGAGGAATAACATAACCAGTTTCTAGGTATGGTGCTTTTGTTTCAAGTTCTTCTATAACTTTAGAGTTTAGTGACATAAATTTGTAATTTTCAAGTTTTAATCTCTTAACTTCATCAATTAATATATCAATATAATTAGATGGTTCTGCTCCATGAGGTTTAAGTTCGATTACAAGATTCATGTTTAATTCTTTCGCTTTATTTACAAATTCTTCTAGGGATGGAATTTTACTAGTAAAATCACCCTGTTTAATTGTTAAACCTACTACTTCATCAAAATTCATATCTTGAACACGTTTATTCAATCCTGCGAGTCTTTTTAAATTATAATCGTGCATTACTACAAATTTATTGTCTTTTGTTAGGATAATATCAAATTCGACGTAATCAGCACCAACTTCAGCAGCCCCCTCAAGTGCTTCTATTGAATTCTCTACACCTTTAGCAACATATCCACGGTGAGCGATAGTCTTAATGTTTTTGTTAACTCCATTTCCGTATATATTAAAACCATTAATAAGAACTGCAACCACAATAATTATTGTGGTTAATGTTACTACCAACCTTGATTTTTTCTTATTTTCATTGAGATTATTAACAAGTTTTTCGGATATTTCGTTATGATCTATTAGAACTGTTATTAATGAAGTTATAACCGTTACTTTAGAAATTACACCTAAAAAGAAGATAATTCCACTTATCGAAGAGGAAAATAGTGTCTGTATAATTGGATTATTACCGTTATTATCGAAATAGATACAAATGTATGTAATTACACCGATTAAAACTGCAGCAATTAATAAATATACTATTTCAAATAATAGAATAGTAAAGACAAGTTTTCTTTTACCAGTTTTTGTAAGTTCCCAACTTCTTTTGATACTATCTAGTATGTTTTCATCTCCGACAGCAGTTAGTGGAAGGGTGAAAATTAGTCTAAGATTTAGATAAGCAAAAGATATCATAATTAATCCCCATACAACAAGCCCACTGTTAGTTTTCATAATTTCACTACTTATAAATTTTGGTATAAATAAATTCTTTGCGAGAACAGATTTTACCCCAAGATTTATCGTAGGTATGGTTATTAAAAAGTAGAATATAAAAAATAAGGTTTGAAACCCTGCAAGATTCTTTGTCTTATTCCACGCATTGTCTAATATACTTCGAAAAGAGTATTGTTTTTCTGTTAATTGCCCATAAATAGTAAAGGTAAGTATTGAAAACTCAATAAACATAAAAAATGCTACTATAAGTATTAATATATTTAATATTACAAAACTATATGGATTGATTAATATGCTTAGAATATTGTTCTTATCTAAATGCTCTTCGCCTGCAAGTGTGAGAGCAAGTTGAAAAATTCTAGAAATAAGCCATAAACCACAAATAAGCATTAGCTGAATAATTGCGGCAATAGATATATATGTAAATTTATAACGATTTATATTTTTTAGTACATTGGAAAATAAATTATAAATCTTAAAATCCATGATAACCTCACTTTCTATAGTATTTTTATGCTATTTGATTATATCAAAATTACTATTTTCAAGCAAGGATAATAAGTATTATAAAATTAAAAGTGGTAACGTTACTTTTCCTCTTGACATTTATAGGAAAAGAGGTGTACAATAAAAAGTAACGTTACCATTTTGGATTGGTAATTGTTAAATGTCATTATATAAATTAAAAAATAAAAAGGAGAAATGACTATGGATTTAAAAAAAGTTATAACTGAAGTTGTTGAACATAGTGGTGGTGAAGAAAATATTAGTTCTGTTGTTCACTGTGCGACTCGACTTCGTATAGAGTTAAACGATGAGAAAAAATATAACAAGGAAAAACTTGAAGATATTGAAGGTGTTAAAGGTGTATTCTTTAATAATGGACAACTCCAATTAATCTTTGGAAGTGGACTTGTTCAACAAGTTTTCGCTAAGTATAACGAAGTATACAAAGGTGGAGCTTCAAGTGAAGATAAAGGAGAAAAAACTACAAGCAAGAAACGTAAAGGAAATCCTCTACAACGTTTTGTGAAAATGTTAAGTGATATTTTCGTTCCGATAATTCCAGCAATTGTAGCTGGTGGTCTTTTAATGGGTATCAATAACGTACTAACAGCAAAAGATTTATTCTACACTGGTAAATCAGTTATTGAAGCTAACCCTGGTATTGCAGGTCTTGCAGATATGGTTAACGTATTTGCCAATGCACCGTTTGTTTTCTTACCAGTATTAATTGGGTTTTCTGCAACTAAACGATTTGGTGGGAATCCATATCTAGGAGCCGCTCTTGCGATGCTAATGGTTCACCCAGATGTAATGAACTTCTATGTTTTTGGTAAACTAGATCCATCTACAAACCAACTTCTTGCGCCAGCATTAGATATTGTTAATCAAAGTGGGCAAGCAGTAGATGGTTTACAAAGAGTAACTGCTTTACAATATTGGGATGTATTTGGATTTAAGATTGCTAAAGTAGGATATCAAGGAACTGTATTACCAATTCTTGCAGCTGCTTGGTTGCTTGCTACTATTGAGAAATTCTTACGTCGTGTAACTCCATCATGGTTAGACAACTTAACTACACCGTTAGTTTCATTATTCGTAACAGGATTTGTAACATTCGCTTGGATGGGGCCAGTTCTTCGTGAGGCTGGTACATTACTTGGAGAAGGATTACAATGGTTATATACAAATGGAGGATTTGTAGGAGCTGGTATTTTTGGTCTATTATATGCACCAATCGTTATTACTGGACTTCACCAAAGTTTTGCAGCAATTGAAACTCAACTTTTAGCTGCGACAGGATTAACATTTATCTTCCCAATTGCATCTATGTCAAACGTGGCACAAGGTGCGGCTGTACTTGCAGTTTTAGTATTCTCTAAAAACACAAAAATGAAATCTATTTCTTCAGCATCAGGGATTTCTGCATTACTAGGTATTACAGAACCTGCGATGTTCGGAGTTAACTTAAGACTTAAATATCCATTCTACGGAGCTATTGCAGGAAGTGCGGTAGGAAGTGCATGGATAGGGCTTAACAAAGTATTTGCATCAGCTTTAGGAGCAGCTGGTCTTCCAGGATTTATTTCAATTCCTGCAAACCACTGGTCAACATTCGCTATCGGTTTAGCATTATCATTCATCGTTTCATTCTCAGTAACAGCATACTTCTTCAAAACTAAGAAGGAACTTGTAAATGCTAGCTAATAATTGGAAACAAAATCTTCATTTAGAACCTACTAAAGGATGGCTAAACGATCCTAACGGATTAGCTTATTTTAATGGTAAGTATCATATTTTTCACCAATATTCATATGAAGTGAATGGTGGACTAAAATTATGGTATTACTATACTAGTAGTGATCTAAAAAATTATGAAGATCGTGGCGTATTCCTAACACCGACTATAGAAGAAGAAACACATGGTGTATATTCAGGAAGTGCCAATATAGAAGATGGGAAATTAGTCTTCTATTATACAGGAAATGTGAAATATAAAGGAGATTATGACTACGTTCATGCTGGACGTGGTCATAATACCATATCTTTTGAAACGGAAGATGGAATTAATTTTACTGAGAAAAAATGTCTACTTACGACAGATGATTATCCTAATATGTCAAATCATGTTAGAGATCCAAAGATATTTGAAAAAAATGGAAAAAAATATCTAGTTCTAGGAGCTAGAGATAGTAATGATTATGGATGTTTATTAGTATACGATAAAGATACTCTTAAACCGTATAAAACAATCTATTCAGAAAAAAATCTAGGATTCATGTGGGAATGTCCTGATTACTTCGAAGTAGATGGGAAAGAAATATTTATGTTTTCACCTCAAGGTATTACGAGAATGTATCCAAATTATGAAAATATGTATCAAATTGGATATTCTGTTGTAGAAGAAGGAATTGAGAATGTAGATAAATTAGATAACTTCACACTTTTAGATTATGGGCATGATTTTTATGCATCACAAACATTTTTAGATGAAGATAATAATCGTGTTTTAATCGGTTGGATGTATGTGCCGGATAGTAGTTATACTAATCCAACTACGAAGTTTGGTTATCAAAACTGTTTAACAGTACCTCGTGTAGTAAATTTCAAAGATGGTAAAGTTAGACAAACGTTACATAAATCGGTAAAAGATTTACTAGGTAATGACATTGAAACTAATGACTTTAATATGAATACATGGTATTATAAACAAGAACATGGAGAAAGTTTTGAAATCAGTGTAGCTGATTTTAAAGTTAGCTATGATAATAAAGAATTAAAGGTTTCTTTTGGCACTAGTGGTTATGGAAGAAATGATAGAAAATATAAATTGGATTTAGAAGATGTAGAAATAGTATTTGATAGTTCATCAATTGAATTATTCGCTAATGGTGGTTCATTTACGATTTCGACAAGATTCTATCCAGAAAATCACGATGTAAAAATATTAGCTACTAATTATGTAGCAAAAGAACTTGGAGCAATCGAAATTAGAGAGGAGAACTAAAATGGCAGTTTTATGTATAGGAGAAATGCTAATTGATTTTATTGGAGAAGGTGTAGGAACAATAGATAAAGTAAAATCATTTAAAAAAGAGGCTGGAGGCTGTGTAGCTAACGTTGCTTGTGTTGCACAAAAACTAGGGCACAAGAGTTATTTATTAACGTCATTAGGACAAGATGGTTTTGGTGATTTTCTAGAGAATACTTTAAAAAATGAAAATGTAGACTGTAGATATGTGAGTCGAAAAGCAGATAGTTTTACACCATTAGCATTTGTTTCTTTAGATGAAACTGGAGACCGTTCATTTAGTTTTTACTTCAAAGGTTCATCGACATTAAGAATTAGTAAGGAAGATGTTGAAAAAGTTGATTTATCGGAAATTGAAGCAATTCACTTCGCAAGTATCGCTATTCAAGAAGAATCAAAAGATAGCCATCATTTATTACTAAAAAAAGCTAAAGAAGCTGGCGTGTTAATTTCTTTTGATGTTAACTTACGTTTCAATCTTTGGGATGATCACAAAGTGTATTTAGAAACGATTAAAGAATTTTTACCTTATGTTGATGTAATTAAAGTTGCTGATAATGAATTAGAATTTCTAACAGGAACTACTAATATAGAAGAAGCACTGAAAAAAGACTTTAGTCACATGAAAGTTGTTCTTTATACAAAAGGAGAACACGGGGCAGAAGTTTACTATCAAAATCATAAGGTAGTAACTGAAATACCTGATATAAAAGCTGTTGATACTACAGGAGCAGGGGATGCTTTTGCCGGGTCATTCTTATCGAAACTATTAAATCATGAAAATCTTAATAATATTTCAGAAGAAGAATTAGCTCAAATGGCAAAATTTGCAACAAACTACGCTAGTTTAACAACTACAAAAACAGGTGCAATTTCAAGTTACTTAACAGAAGAAGAATA
>CAUUCZ010000071.1:0-6076 GCA_963543895.1 uncultured Gemella sp.
ATGTGTTATAAAGTTTTATGTAAGGATATTTCTAAGGAAAATGTAGTTCCTATAGGTAATCCTGTTAATAATATAAGTGTTTATCTAGTTGATGAAAATAAAAACATTGTTGAGAATGAAGGCGAGTTAGTTATAGTAAGTAATTTAACTGCATTAAAATATTGGAATGATGATAATAGCAATATTAAAAATTATGATGAAAAAAGAAGAATTTATTATACAGGAGATATAGTAAGTATTAACGCGAATGGTACTTATCAATATCGAGGGAGAAGAGATTTACAAGTCAAGATTAATGGTATTAGAATCGAGTTGACAGATATAAATAGCTATCTAATTCAGATGCCGTTAGTGAAAGAGGCGTATACATGTGTTGATGCACAAAATGGGATAAATATGATTATTTCATTTGTTAGGTTAGAAAATAATGAAAATGTATATACGGTCGCTCAAATAAAAAAATACCTAGCGGACAGAATACCTAGTTATATGATTCCTAATATAATATATATTAGGACAGAGGAGTTTCCGTTTAATAGGCATGGTAAAATAGATAAAACAAAATTACTATTAAGTGTTAAGTCTAAAAAGATATCATCTAAAGATATGGAGGGTAGAAATGAAATAGATAATATTGAAAGTACTATTATTGGAATTTGGGCAGACATATTAGGTATAGACAGTGATGCCGTTTTTAATAGTGATTTTTTTGAAATGGGCGGTACATCGTTAAGTGCCTTAAAAATTTTGACAAAAGTAAATTCAATTTATGATTCCTCAATAACTTTAAAGCAATTTTTCTTTAATCCTTCAATCGAAAGTTTAATTGAAAAAGTACGATTGTTAGAAGATTATAAACATAAAGGCAGAGAGTTTATTGTTAAGGATGAAATAGCTAATAGTGAGTATTTGTTAACTGCAGCTCAAAAGCGAATTTATTTTTCGGAAGTTTTGGCTAATAATACTCCAATATATAATATCTCACATGCGTATAAGATTTCATATAATGAAATAAATGTTGAGTCTTTTAAAAATGCAATTTGTCAATTATTATCAAAACATGAAATGTTAAGATCTTTTCTTGTTCAAAAAGATGGAGAATTATATTTTAAAATATCAAATGAGATTAAGAGTATTATCAGTCAATGTTTTGAATATAATGAAATAGGTGGTGTTAACATAAATGAAAAACTTGAAAATAATTCAATTAAAGCTTTCGATTTATTTTCTGGTCCATTAGCAAGGTTTTACTTATATAAATTGAGTGATAATAGTTGGGTCTTTCAATTTGTTATTCATCATATTATTGCTGATGCTTGGTCACTCTCTCTTTTGTTCGAAGACTTTTGGAATTTGTATTTTAATAAGGATACAAATGACATGGAAGAAACACTTACATATAAGGAATATTCATTATTGTGTAAAAGAGAACCTTTTGAGAGTAATGAAGAGTCTAAACGATTTTGGGAAAATGAGCTTGAATCAATTGAAAGATTAGAGCTATATACTAATAGAAAAGTTAAGTCTAAAAATAATTTGTATGAAGGCGATAGCATTTCTGTCAAATTAGAGAATAAAATTGATGAGAAGATAAATGCTATTTGTAAAACTTATAAAGTAACACAATCAATGGTCCTTTTAACAGCGTTAAGAGTATTATTATACAAATATGCTAGACAAAACAGTATAACTATAGGTGTTCCTGTATCATGTCGAACAAATTATAAATTGAATAGAACAATCGGGTGTTTTGTAAATACTTTGCCATTACATTTGAATATTGTATCAAATGCAACATTCAAAGAATTATTACTTAAAGAAAAAGAATTAGATTTAAATGCATTAGAACATCAAGAGTTTCCTATAGAGTCGCTCGAGCAATATAAAAATAGTGAACAAGGACAAGCGCTATTTAATATTGTCTTTTCTATGCAGAATGCAGGGACAGAAAAATTACAAACTAATAGTAAATTTTCATATGAAGGATATTATTTTGAAAAAGTTGATATTCAAAGAAAATTCAACAAGTTTTTTGATTTAGTTATTAGTGTTTTGCCGGAATATGATGGGACGAATATTATTTTTGAATATTCTAGCGCTATCTTCGATAAAGATTATATAAGTAATTTGTCTAAACATTACTTATATATTATTTCTCAATGCTTAGATAATATGGAAGCACAAATAAAATCATATCAATTGTTAACTGAGCCAGAACGTAATTCGTTGGTGACAAAATCAAATCAATTGATAAACAATCCACCATTTCCTATAAATAAAACAATAATTGAATATTTTGAAGAGTGTGTACTAAAATATCCTAAAAAAGTTGCTATTTCTCATAATGGAGAAGATTATTCTTATGAATATATAAATAGCAAAGCCAATCAACTTGCAAATAGAATTATTTCAAATGGAATAAAACAGTCTGGATGTATTGCAATATTACTGCCTAGATCTGTGGAGCAGATAATTGCAATTTTGGCTATTTTGAAATCTAATAATGCATATTTACCTTTAGATCACAATCATCCAGATGAACGATTAAAATGGATTATATCTAATAGTAAGGCTCAATTAATTATTACTAATAATGATTTGGTTGATAGAATACATCATATGAATGAAAGTAATACTATTTTATTATACTCTAAAGATACCTGCTTAGAATATTCCGAGAATAATATAGGTAATTATAGCTCGAGTGATAGTTTGGCATATATTATTTATACATCAGGAACAACAGGGACACCTAAAGGTGTAGCGGTTATGAATAGAAATATTATAAACATTTTTTTCCATAATCCTCATGAATATGATTTTAATAGTAATGATGTATGGATAATGTTTCATTCTTATTGCTTTGACGTTTCTGTGTGGGAAATGTATGGGGCGCTGCTATTTGGGGGAAAATTAATACTTGTAGATGATTTTGATGTAAAGGATTCTTCAGCTTTTTTGGACGTAGTATGTGAAAATGAAGTAACTATTTTATGCCAAACCCCTACAGCATTCCAAAATCTTGCATTTTGTATTAGTAAAAGACATCCAAATCTATCTTTGCGATATATTATTTTTGCAGGAGAAGAGCTACTACCAATTAAGTTGAAAGATTTTAATAAAGATTATCCGGAAGTGAAGTTGATTAATATGTATGGAATTACTGAGACAACAATTCACACAACATATAAGAAATTATCAAAAAGGGATATTAATTTAAATATTAGTAATATTGGTAAGGCTATGAATGGGTATTCATTATATCTTGTAGATAAGGATTATAATCTATTACCTTCTGGAATAGTTGGCGAATTACTTGTTGGAGGATTTGGTGTAACTGCAGGATATTATAATAATTATAAATTAACCTCAGACCGTTATATTGTGAATCCTATAAATGATAACGAGAGAGTTTATAAGTCTGGTGATTTAGCAAGACAACTTAAAAATGGTGAATATGAGTATCTTGGAAGAATTGACAATCAAATTCAACTACATGGATTTAGGATCGAATTGTCAGAAATTGAGAAAGCTATACTAAAATATTCTGATGTTCGTGAAGTAAAAGTAGTTTTGCGTGACAAAGTGGATGATAAATATTTAGATGCATATGTTGTTGCTAAAAGCCCAATTGATACCAAAAAGTTAAGGGAACATGTTGCAAAATTAGTGCCATACTATATGATTCCGTCTAATTTTATTCAATTAGATAAATTTCCAATGACAGTAAATGGTAAAGTTGATAAAGCGAAGTTGCCAGAATTAAATAGGATAATTCGTAATACCTCAAATAGAACCATGACTTCTGTAGAACGAGAAATTGCTGAAATTTGGGAATCTGTTTTAGGCGTTAAAGATATTAACCCTTCTGATGATTTCTTTTATTTAGGCGGTAATTCAATTAGAGCTATGAAAGCAGCTTTCTTATCAAATAATAAATTTACTTTAGTTGATCTATTTAAGTATTCAATATTAGAAGATTTAGCTGAACATATAGAAAGAAATGAATTTAATAAAAAATATCGTTTAGTAGATGTATTGTCAAGAACTAATGAACTGCTTGAGCCTGTAAAAAGAGATGATACAATTGTCATTTGTGTACCTTATGGAGCTGGAGATGTTTCCGATTTTCGTGATTTAGCAAAAGAGCTTAAAAAAATTAATAATTCATATAGAGTTTTAGGTATAGAACTCTCAGGGCGTGGTAGATGTTTTGACGATGAAAAAGGTATAGATGATATTGTTGATGAAGTATATTCTGAATATATAGAGCGTTATAATAAAGGAGAAAAAATTATTATCTATGGACATTGTGTTGGATGTGCAGGGGCGATTGCTTTAGCTAGAAAATTTGAGAATAATAATATAGAGATTAAAAATGTTATTATTGGTGGTACATTCCTACCTTCTAAAGTTGATAGTACTGATATGGATCCATGGAAGGATACATCAGATCAAGAAATAAGAAGAATTTTAATGCAGTCTGGATGGGATAGTACTTCAGTAGATGAAGAAGCTTTATCATTAATACTCTATAATTTTAGAGAAGATGTAAGAAAATATAAAAAGTATTTTTTAGAATATGGTGTTTCTGCAATAAAAACTAATATTCATTATTTTATTGGTAATAGAGATCTATTTACTAATGATGAGATGCAGAATAGTTGTGCTAATAGTGGTATCGTTGAAATAGAAGGCGATCATTATTTTATTAAAAAAAATGCTGCAGAAGTTGCAAGGCATATTAATGAATTATAAGCCGCTAGTATAAGAAATTGAACTATAAAAGAAATATAGTCTCTTTTAATTGATTATATTTCTTTTATAGTTGTATATTTACATAATGATTTCTTTAATGGTAGATATATAACTATATTCAATAAGATAATGTCAATTTTATATTGTTTTTAATAACTTTTTTATTGTAAGGGAGGAATGACTAAAATGATTGATACAAATAGAAATTTTTTGATTTATTTTTTTATAATAGTTTTATCGTTGGCGGGAATTAATTTGTTTATATATACTCAGAGCTGGTATGTTATGGAAATTTCTTCAAGTAAATTATCAGTTGGATTAGCATGGAGTATTTTTTTTACTCCAGGTTTATTTTTACTACCAATTTTGGGTAAAGTACTAGATCATTATAATTTGAATAAAATGTTGAGTTTTTTTGACTATTCTCGAGCTATAATTTTATTAATTTTTATTCCTATTCTGAAAATGACAGAGAGTGTTTACACTGTATATATTTTATCAGCTTTTATAGGCTTTTTATTTGCAAGTTTTTATCCGTCGATTTATGTAGTTTTAAAAAGAGTTATTCCAGAAGAAAAGCTTGCAAAATTTTCACATTTAATTGAATTAGCAATTCAAATTTCTAGTGCTACGTCTATAATTTCTGCTGGTTATTTATATGAGTCTATTGGATTTATTAAGTTAATGTTAGTCGCTGTTTGCTTACTTTTGGTTTCCGGTTTTTTGTATCGGTATATGCATATTCCTAATGATAATGAGATTGAACCATTAGAAATTAAAGTTCTATTTAAAAATAGCTTTATGAATTTAATATATACTATAAAAAAATTTTTCGATAATAGTTTGGATAAATATGAACGAAATAGTTACTTATTTGGATTAGTACATTTATTTCCTCAAGCATTAATAATGTCTATGAATATCCTAATAGTTTTATATGTATATGAGGTAATGATAAAAGGCCCAGTTGAAT
Organism: uncultured Gemella sp.; assembly: GCA_963543895.1. Lineage (GTDB taxonomy): Bacteria > Bacillota > Bacilli > Staphylococcales > Gemellaceae > Gemella. The sequence goes on from CAUUCZ010000071.1 coordinate 5,732, forward strand.
ATGGTTTTTTGGATTCTTGTATTGGCTTCGCTGCAATTTTAGCTAGTGGTGTTTGGGCAAAATATAATAAATTGAGTACAAATAAAAATATGATTATTGTAATGCTTATTTTTAGTATGATTTTATTTATATCAATTGGGATATTACCGGCTAATACTTTACTACCATATGGATTATTTTTTTTATTAGGTTTTTTTATTACATCTGTAAAGATGCAAAACAGAGCAGCTGTTTTAAAAATCACTAGTAATAATATTATAGGGGAATTAGTTTCTATTTATCAAATAATTAACTATATTGTTACACTAACATTAGCATTTATTTTTAGTTATTTATTACAATTCT
>CAUUCZ010000072.1:0-6022 GCA_963543895.1 uncultured Gemella sp.
GAACGTCAACGTATTGAAAAAGAACAGGCTGAAAGAAGAAAAAGAGAATATAGAAGAAAAGAAAAAGAATTCCAAATATTAGAAGATAAAAAGAAAATAGAGTTGTTACAAAAAGAAAATGAAATGAGAGAACACGAAAACACTTTACTTTCATTACAAACAACACTAATTTCTTTAGAAGATAAAATCGAAGAGAAAAAATTAACTATTGCAACTCTTAAAAATAGAAACGCCGATAAAGAAAAAATAACTCTAGAGGAGAAAAGGTTAAATACTCTAGTAGCTCAAAAACAAATTACTCAAAAAGACATAGCGTCTGAGAAAAAAATTATTGAAAAAATTCAAAAAAACCTAGAAATTGAGTATAAACTTGATGGCCTAAAAAAAGAAATACATAGTATAAAAAAAGAAGTAATAAATGAGGATGAAACTGCATTTAAGGTTAAATACATCGATAATAATGTAAGAAATATCTTCGTAGTATCTCTAATATACATTAAATCCTATATTTCTAAAAAAGTTTTTAGACAAAAAGTTAAAAATTACGATCAAATTAAAAAGGTATCAAAAAATATTAAAGTAAGAATTGCTACATCACTTATATTAGCAATAATACTATCACTTTGTTTCTTAATTACACTTAAGTTTATTTCTTCAGCTAAAGAACATTATGTAAGCTTTGGAGAAACTAATAATACTGCTGTAGATACTACAGAAGAAATGAAGAAACAAAAAGAAGCTGAAGAAAAAGCTAAAATTCTAGAAGCCCAAGAAAAAGCAGCGGCTGCGCGTATTGATTCTGATGCTCAAGATGAAGAAATCACTGCTAAACTTGCTGGAACTTTCACATCATATTCATTTGATGTAGATCGTCAAGTTACAGTAAACAAAAAAATTCATGCTTTCAAATCAGCGAGTTGGTCAGATCAAGGTGAAGTTATTGAACCTGGTACTAAATTAACTGTAAACAAAATAGTATCACCTGCTGGATATTTAATGTATCAAATTTCATCTGGAAATCTGCAAGGTCAATTTATCACAGCTAATGAAAAATTCGTATCAGTAGATTCTAAGAATGATGAACTTGAGAACTTTATTTCACGTCCAGTAGCGATTAAATTCTTAGCTACACAAAATGTATATTCTGATGAAGCAGCAAGTAAAGTCAGAGTTACCTATGGTAATGGTGCACAACTTAATATTAACGGTATCGGAATTAATAACAACAGATTAATTTATCATGTATCTGATGGATCATTCGTACCTGTTAATCCAGTTCGTGTAATTGAAGTTAATAGAGAAACGCCTAAGACTAAAAACATAGATAGTAATGATAATAAAAAAGCCTCTAACACTCAAAGCAACCAAAGAACAACAAGATAATTAATTTAATCCACCTGAGAATTTCCTCAGGTGGATTATTTTATATATAAAAATTATTTATAATTTCCTAAAAAAGAGAATATAGTTTTCACTACATCCTCTTTTTTTTATTATCTAATTTCTGCTCCGTTAGGAATTTCAGAATTAATTTCAACTACTCGTAAGATACCATCTTTTTCTGCTGATAAAATCATTCCCTCACTTAATTCACCACATAATTTAACTGGTTTTAAGTTAGCTACAACAGCAACTTTTTTACCTACTAATTCTGCTGGATCATAGTATTTAGCGATACCAGAAACTATTTGTCTTTGGTGATTTCCTAGATCAAGTTTGAATTTTAATAATTTCGAACTCTTCTTAACTTTTTCACATTCTAATACTTCTGCTACTCTTAACGAAGTTTCAAAGAATTTATCAATTGTGATTTCTTCAGCAAGCTCAACATAAGTATCTTCATTTTCTTCTTTAGATTCTGTTTCTAAGTTTTCAAGTGCCTTAGGTGACATTTGTTCTTTAATATACTCTACTTCGACATCTTTATCGAACCTTGGGAATATTGGAGTTGGTTTTTCTACAACTTTTACAGTACCATCGAATACACCAAAAGTTTTAGAAGATTCAAACACTAATAAGTCTTCTCTAATTCCTAATTGTTTAGCAATTTCTGTTGGTGCTTTTGTTAACGCAGGCGCTATTAAGATTGTCGCTATACGAAGACTTTCAGCTAAGTAGTTCATTACTTTATCTAATTCAGGTTGATTTGCTTCATCTTTTGCTAAAATCCAAGGTGTAGTTTGATCAATATATTTGTTAGTTCTAGAAATGAATTTCCAAACTGATTCTAAAGCCTTAGAAAACTGCATATTTTCCATATACTCTTCATATTCTGCAATAACTTCTTTTGATAAAGCTATTAATTCTTTATCAAATTCTGTTGTTGGTTCAACAAATTTTGGAATTACTCCACCACAGTACTTATTAATCATAGAAATAGTTCTATTTAATAGGTTTCCTAAATCGTTTGATAAGTCTGAGTTGATTCTATCGATAAAACTTTCTGGTGTAAATATTCCATCTTGTCCAAATGGAACTTCACGTAATAAGTAATAACGTGCTGAATCTAATCCATAACGTTCTATTAACATATAAGGGTCAACTACGTTACCTTTAGACTTACTCATTTTACCATCTTTCATTAATAACCAACCGTGAGCAAAGATTTTTTTAGGTAATGGTAAATCTAATGCCATAAGTAGTATTGGCCAATAAATAACGTGGAAACGTACAATTTCTTTACCTACTACTTGTACATCAGCTGGCCAGTATTTATTGAATAACTCTTCACTTTCACCAGTCGCATACCCTAGCGCTGTAATGTAGTTAACTAAAGCATCAATCCAAACATATACAACGTGTTTTGGATTTGATTTTACTTTTACTCCCCAATCAAAAGTTGTACGAGTAACAGCTAAGTCCTCTAATCCTGGTTTAATGAAGTTATTAAGCATTTCATTTTTTCTGCTTTCAGGTAAAATGAATTCTGGGTGCTCATCATAGTACTTAACTAATCTATCAGCATATTTACTCATTTTGAAGAAGTAACATTCTTCACTAACTAATTTTACTTCGTTTCCACTTGGTGCTATACCACCAATCATATTTCCTTCTTCATCTCTGAAAACTTCTTGAAGTTGAGTTTCTGTGAAATATTCTTCATCACTAATAGAATACCAACCCTTATATTCTCCAAGGTAGATATCTCCTTTTTCAACTAATTTATCAAAAATTTCAGCAACTGCTTTTTCATGATAATCGTCTGTTGTACGAATAAATTTACTATAGTTAATATCCATAGCTTTCCATAATTTTTTTATGTCCTTAATCATTTCATCAACATAAGCTTGTTCTGAAATACCTTTTTCTTGAGCTTTTTGTTGAATTTTTTGACCGTGTTCATCTGTACCTGTTAAAAAGTATGTATCATATCCACTTAATTTTTTGTATCTTGTTAAAGCATCACACGCTACTGTTGTATAAGCATGCCCTATGTGTAAGTTACCACTTGGGTAATAAATAGGAGTTGTAACATAAAATGTTTTTTTAGTCATCTTACAACCATCCTCACTTTCATTTCAATTTTTTAGTTAATATACATTACTATTGTACCATATAATTGAGGCTAATGCATGATTTTTTATTATTTTTTTCAAATTTCAAGATACTATTATATAAATAAAAGATATAACTCTTTTATTATTAAAAATAAATATTAAACACTACTTAAATCGTCATTATTTAATATCTACCTCAGTATTAATATCCGAACAAATATCCAGATTAATATTTTCGTTATAGAGTTATATCTTTCTTATTTTTTTAAAATCATTGTAATTTTATTTTTTTGCTAATTTAGCGATTTCAACTATTGTATCTGCCGCTTTTTCCATATGTTCTAAACAACTAAATTCATATTGTCCATGGAAGTTCTCTCCTCCTACGAAGATATTCGGAGTTGGGATACCCATATACGAAATTTTAGAACCATCTGTTCCACCGCGAATCGGAATAATAATAGGTGTTACACCTACATTTTTAATAGCTTGTTCCGCTACATCGACACAGCGTTTATCTTTTTTAATTACATCTCCCATATTGTAATATTGATCGAATAGGTCATATTCCACAACATTACCATATTTTTCATTAATTTTTGCTGCTACCTCTTCAGCGAATTTCTTACGTGCTTCAAATTTCTCTTTATCATGATCGCGAATTATATAAACCATCTCTGCTTCTTCAATTCTAGCTTGCATATTATGTAATAAATAGAATCCTTCGTATCCATCTGTGTGCTCTGGAACTTCTTTTTCTGGGAATAATGAAGCTAATTCTGCTGCAATTGTATTTGCATTCTTCATTTTTCCTTTTGCAGTACCAGGATGAACACTTACTCCAGTAATCTTATATGTAATTTGTGCAGCATTAAAGCTTTCATATTCAAGTTCACCAAGAACTCCACCATCCATAGTGAAAGCATAATCAGTTGCAAATCCCTTAGCATCAAAATGATCAGCTCCACGTCCGATTTCTTCATCAGGACCAAATGCAATTCTAATATCACCATGTTCGATTTCAGGATGCTCACTTAAATACTTAATAGCTTCTACTATTTCAGTAATTCCAGCTTTATCATCAGCACCTAGTAAAGTCGTTCCATCCGTAGTAATTAAAGTTAGACCTTTATAGTTACTTAAATTTGGAAACTCAGCTTTACTCATTACAATATTTAATTCTTTATTTAATACAATATCCTCTCCATCATAGTTTTTAATAACTTGTGGATTAATACCTTCAACATTAAAATCTGCTGTATCCACATGTGAAATAAATCCAATTCTATCATATGGTTTATCTGTATTGGCAGGTAATGTTGCAGTTAAAAACCAATTTTCCTCATTTAATTCTATGTCACTAAGATTCAATTCCTCTAATTGTCCTTTTAACATACGTAGAAAATCTTTTTGCTCTGGAGTAGATGGAATCGTCATGCTAGCAGCATCAGATCTAGTCTTAAAGTTAACATAACCTAAAAAACGTTCTAACATAGTTTCATATTTCATTATTCTTCACCTCATTTGTATTTTCTTTTATTATAATATAATTTTTATCAAAATGTAAAGGTTATAAAAATCATATTAAAAAAACATTATTCCAAAATAACTTTTTTTAATATGATAAATGATGCTTAATATATTTATCTATTTGTGATACAATTACTAATGTATTCTAATTTTACATTAGATATTAGTAAAATAAATTTTAAGGAGAACTTTTTCATGCAAGAAGTTATGAATTATAAAGATACAAGAATTGAGAATTTCCACACTATTTATCCAAACCATATGAACAGACACGATACTCTATTCGGTGGTCAAACATTATACTGGTTAGATGATGTACAAGGTCTAGTAATTCGCAGATATACTCATTTACCATTTTTTACAGCAAGTATTGATACATATCAATTTTTAGATGTTGTACATAGACATGAGGCATTAATTATTGATAGTTATATATCAAGAGTTGGAACTAGAAGTGTTGAAATTTTTGCTGAGTTAAGTGCATTTAACCATGAAACTAGACACACTCGTTTAGTTGGTATTTGTTTCTCAACATTTGCAATAAATAAAGAGACAGTTCTTGAAAAACCATTACCAAAAGTTGAATATACAGATGAAATTTCTAAATTTGTTAGCTCATCATACGCCGATAGACAAAGTGGAAAATTAACAGCAAGACAATTCTGTAAAGAGTATCTAAAATATTACAATAAATAAAAAAGAAGTGAGATTTTTCTCACTTCCTTTTTATTTTATTAATCGATTGAGTAAAGTAATTCTAATACTTTTTCTTCAAATTTAACTAATTTTTCTTTAGCAACTTCTTTATCTGCATCTTTAACGTAGATATAAAGTTTTACTTTAGGTTCTGTTCCACTTGGACGTAATGTATACCAAGATTCGTCTGAATAACTGAATTTAACAGCATCCGTTTTTTCAATTTCAATAGCCTTTTCTTCACCTGTAGCTACTGTTTTCTCTTTTTGAACTAAGTAGTCAGTAATCGCTACTACTTC
>CAUUCZ010000073.1:0-5976 GCA_963543895.1 uncultured Gemella sp.
TTTATGAGAATTTCATTTACTCGTGGTAATGTAAGCCACTTACTACTTAGTGGATTTATATATATACTAGCAGTATTTATACTTCCACTACAACTCCCTAGAAATATTAGCGTTGATAATCGAGTTAGCATCGTGTTATTTTTATCTATTACAGCTACAGTTATTCTTAGCGTGCTAGCTATAAAGAATAAAAACGATATTGATAGACAAAAGAGTACGTATAACCTAATTACGATAATCGCTATTGGTATTATTGGATTTGTTTCAATGATGTTATTACAAGGTTTCATCAATGGTTTGTTAGTATACCTATCAAACTTTTTTAATTTTGAGACTAAAAGTAAAAACACTAGTAATGTCGTTGAAATTATAAAAATGAAACCATACTTTATACTTTATGTTGCTGTACTTGGTCCGATTATGGAAGAACTATTCTTTAGAAAAGCTGTATTCGGATACTTCTACGACGCTATGATTGGAAGTAAAGATTGGATTAGATTTACTATTCCAGCACTAATTACAGGTATTATCTTTGCACTACCTCATGACGGTATTTCTCCAATTATGGTTATTTATATAGGTATGTCATTTGTATTTAGTTATCTATATATTCACACAAGAAGTATACTAACTCCAATTATCTCTCATATTCTTATGAACAGTTTAGTCGTGTTAGTTCAAGTGTATTTTGCATAGGAGGTAAATATGTCATCAAAAACATGGTTATCCACTAACTACTTTTTACAATTTTTAGTAACTGGGACGTTCTTACCATACTGGATGGTTTATCTAACATCAGTAAAAAACTTAAGTGTCTTAGAAGCCAGTTCGATATTTTCAATGCTTTATATAGCAAGGGTTATTAGTGGAATATTTTTAAGTCCATATTTAATAAAAAAATATAATATTGATATTACATTAAAACTATCTGTAGGAATCGGATTAATTCTTGCGATGAGTTACGGATTTACTAATGAAAAAATAGTACTTGGATTAATTACATTTTTATTCGGTATGATTTACTTTATGGTGAGTCCCCTAGTCGAAGGACTAGCGTCATTATTTTTACGTGAAGAAAATATAGATTACGGAAAAGCTAGAACATATGGTTCACTAGGATTTACGGTGATCGGGATAATTATCGGTGGTATCTTAGGGTATGTTGGTAATGGAGCTTTATATTACATACTAATATTTTTAGTTGCATTATATTTAGTATTCATGTTCTTACCACAACCTAAGCTAGTTAAAAATCTAAGTTTAGAAGAACCGGATACAAAAAAAGAAAAAGAGAGCTTATACAGTTGGGTATTAAAAGATAGAAATGCAATTTTACTTATTATTACTGTGTTTCTATACCAACTATCACATACTGCCTATAATAACTACAATGCATTATATTTAGAAAGTATGAACATATCAGCTAAATGGCTTTCTGGAGTTATTCTTAACATATCGGTAATTGCGGAAATTATATTTTTTATCTTCTCTAAGAGAATAGTAAAAAGAATTAAGCCAAAAAATCTGATGATCTTCGCGGGTGTTTGTGCAATTATTCGTTGGGGAGCATTAGCGACATTCCACAACATTTATATTTTCACAATTATGCAGACATTTCACGCGATAACATTCGCCGTTGCTCATATCGCCTTTATTCTTATTCTGAATAAAGATTACAACAATAAAGAAATTATCGATATGCAAAATCTATATACAGCCATCTGTTTCCAACTAAGTATGGCAGTAGGACTGTATATCATGGGTGCTCTATGGGATATTAGCACTTCATACGTATTCTATGCATCAGCAATTATCGCAGTTCTCGGTACAGTAGTCGCGACAAGAATAAAAACAACAAGATAACAGAAAAAAGACCTCAAGAACTAGATGTGAATCTGAAATCTTGAGGTCTTTATGTATATAATAAATACATAAATTGATATATAATAAAAAAGGAGTCTGATTAATCAAACATCCTTTTTTAAATACTGGTATCAGTATTATTTAGCTGCTGAAGTTTTTGGTAAAACTTTTCCAGCTGGTTTTTTAGCTGCTGGTGCCATAGCTTTTTTACCTTTTTCACGTACAACACCATCTTTATCTACAACAGCGTTGTTAGCTTTTCCAGTTTTAGCTTTTGAAGAATCTACTTGAGCTTTGTTGAATGGAGCTGGAGTTAATTGATCAAAAGATAAGTCGTGTGAATCATCTTTTGAAGTTCCTGTAACAGCGTTATCTGATGCTGTAACTCCGTTTGGTGCTGATACTTCTTGAGCTAAAGCTGCTGGTGCTGCTGCGAATAGAGATGCAGCAAATACTGATAATAATACTTGTTTTTTCATAGTATTAAGTCTCCTTTTAAATAATAATTTTTTGATTTTCATACGACAGATTATCGTATATAGTTATTATATTGATTTTCATATTAAAAGTCAAGTTTTTTTCTTAAGTTTTTTATTATTTTTCGTTAAAACATTTGATAAAAGTACTTTTTAGTAGACATATTGTATATTTTCTATAAGATTTATCTTAAAACTAAGCCTTTAGTTATAACTTAAGTAAATAACTTTAAATCACATATAACTTAGCTAAACATTACATTAAATCATGCATGATTATTCATACTTATTTATATCAATTCACTTCGTAGATATACATCTACCATCTTATGAGTTTGCTCAACTGAATCTATATGAGTTCTTTCGTAACTGTGACTTGATTCTATTCCTGCCCCTAGTAATGCGTGTTTCACCTCTGCACCTGCTCTCATCGCAGCCGATGCATCACTACCATAATATGGATAGATATCTAATTTATATTGAATATCATTATCTTTCGCTAATTGTACTAAGTGATTACGGAATTCATAGTTGTATGGACCACTCGCATCTTTCACACAGATTGATACTGTATATTCATCAGTCTGCTGGTCATCCCCCATTGCTCCCATATCAACGGCTAGGTATTCTACAGCTTCTTTCGGAAGATTTGAGTTAGCTCCATGCCCTACTTCTTCGAATACACTGAACATAAAGTGTGATGTCTGAGGTAACTCAATATTTTCTTCTTTATATTTTCTTAGCAAGTCTAACAGAATCGCAGCACTGACTTTATCATCTAAGAAACGACTTTTTATAAATCCTGTTTCTGTAACTATTGTACGAGGATCAAAGCTTATGAAGTCTCCAACATCAATACCTAAGTCACGTGTTTCTTTCTCATTTGTTACTTTAGCATCTAGTCTTACTTCCATATTATCTTCTGTACGTTCTGCTGTTCCCGCATCACGATACACATGAGTACTAGTTTGATGAATTAAGATAGTACCACTAACAGTTTTTCCTGTACTTGCTATATGAACAAGACAGTTTTCACCTTCTATCATATTCCATGGATAACCACCGATCTTAGCCATTTTTAAGCGACCATCTGCTTTTACTGCACGTACCATCGCTCCTAATGTATCTACGTGAGCTGTTACGACACGGTGTTTACTATCGTCCTTACCTTTAACTATTACATTTACCCCACCTTTATTAGTGCGAATAGGCTTATATCCTAATCTCTCTACTTCTTCCACTAGGTAGTCTGCGACTTCTCTTGTGAATCCTGTCGGTGAAGGAATGCTAGTAAGTTTTTTTAAATAATCTATTGTTTGTTGCATAAGAATGCTCCTTCTATAAATAATATATAAAAACAAAAGACCCATGCAAAGCATGAGCCTTTTTTATAAAATTGCGTAGTTATTATGCTTTGTTTCTTGAACCGAAGATATCGATTTTTTCGTGAACCATAGCTTTAATAGCTTCAAATCCAGGGTTTAATAATTTACGAGGGTCGAATCCTTTAGGTTTAAGGTCTCCACCTTCTTCAATGTATTTACGTGTAGCTTCAGCAAACGCTAATTGACATTCAGTGTTAACGTTAACTTTAGATACTCCTAGAGAGATAGCTTTTTGGATTTGGTCAGTTGGAATACCTGAACCACCGTGTAATACTAATGGAATACCATCAGTGATTTCAGCGATTTTTTCTAATGTTTCAAAGCTTAATCCAGCCCAGTTTTCAGGGTATTTACCGTGAATGTTACCAATACCTGCAGCTAAGAAGTCAATTCCTAAGTCAGCCATTGTTTTACATTCGTTTGGATCAGCTAATTCACCTGTACCGATAACTCCATCTTCTTCTCCACCGATTGAACCAACTTCACACTCGATTGATAATCCTTTAGAGTGAGCTAAAGCGATCATTTCTTTAGATTTAGCAATGTTTTCTTCGAATGGATAGTGAGATCCGTCGAACATTACTGAACTAAATCCAGCTTCGATAGCTTTTTGAGTTCCTTCGTATGAACCGTGGTCTAAGTGTAATGCAACAGGAACTGTGATGTTCATTTCTTCAACCATAGCTTCAACCATAGCTGCAACAGTTCTGAAACCAGTCATGTATTTAGCTGCCCCTTCACTTACACCTAAGATTACTGGACTTTTTGCTTCTTCACAAGCTGCTAAGATAGCTTTTGTCCATTCTAAGTTATTGATGTTGAAATGCCCTACTGCATATCCTTCTTTTCTTGCTTTTACAAGCATGTCTTTTGCTGGTACTAATACCATGTTATTTGTCCTCCTTAAATAACTACTAATATATATATTATAATACTACACTTTTTAGAAAAAATAAACTATTTTATTTTATAATTTTCAATTATGTATGTTATTAATAAAATTCTTATATATTAATTCCTCTATTCTTTGCCATTACAAGGTTTTATTGGTAACGTATACAAGTTTAATTTAATAGTTATCTTAGTTTTTTATTCTACAATTATGTAACTGTTTTTTCTAAAATTTTTATTTTTTTAATTTTATCAAAAATAATTATTATAATGTGAATCTATACTAATACAGAATTAACTTTTAAAAAAATCACCTCAAAGTCGGCACAATTACCAACATTTGAAGTGATATGTTATAAAATATTCTATTTATCTAATTTAGACATTGTTTCAACCATATACTCTGGAATTTCTGTTTCAAAGTATAGGTGTTCACCAGTAATTGGGTGATTAAATTCGATACTTTTCGAATGAAGTGCCTGTCCATTTGTATCTAATGTTTTTCTTGGACCATATACTGGATCTCCTACTAATGGGTGGTTAATATATTTCATGTGTACCCTGATTTGGTGAGTACGTCCAGTTTCTAATTCACATTCGATAAGTGTATATTTCTCAAATCTATCGATAACCTTAAAGTGTGTAATAGATGGTTTTCCCTCATCGATAATAGCCATTTCTTTACGTTCTTTCGGATTACGAGCGATTGGTGCATCAATAGTCCCATAGTCGTGCTTAATACTTCCGTGCACAAGAGCGTAATATTTTCTCTTAACATCTTTGTTCGCGATCATTTCTGATAATTTAATATGTGCTTTATCATTTTTCGCAACGATTAATAATCCTGACGTATCTTTATCTATTCTGTGAACAATACCAGGTCTGATAGTACCATTAATACTTGAAAGTTCACTGTGGAATAATAAGGCATTAACTAATGTTCCATCTTTATGTCCTACAGACGGGTGAACAACCATACCTTTAGCTTTATTTACAATGATTAAATCATCATCTTCGTAGACAATATCCACTGGAATGTCTTGTTTTACAACGTCTAACTCTTCAGGTTCTTTGTAATCGATAGTAATAACATTACCTTCTTTTAATTTATAATTAGTTTTAATATTATTCCCGTCTACTTTAATATAACCTTCAGAAATTAAGTTCTGGATATTTGTTCTAGAAACATCTGTTAATTCTTGTTGTAAAAATTTATCAATTCTCTCACTTTTCGGTGAAGTATATATAATTTTTTGTGTATCCATTACTTCCTCCTTTTTTCATACTATACTATCTTAACATATACACTGAAAAAAACAAAATAAAATATAGTAGAAATGTTTAAAAATATAGTATTTATT
>CAUUCZ010000074.1:0-5958 GCA_963543895.1 uncultured Gemella sp.
TTTATAAATTTAAATACGGCTGATATTTATTATCAACCGTATTTATTATAGACCCTTTTTATTAAAATATTATGCCGCATGCTTATCGCAATGACAATCTCCTGTCTTGCAGTTTCCACATTCGCAATCTTCTTTTGCGTTATGGCATCCACAAGCACAACCTTCTTTACATTCACATGTTCCTTCGACACAGTTTCCACATTTACAATCTTCTACTGCATCATGACAGTGACAGTGGTGTTCGCATTCGCATTTACTCATATTAATCGCCTCCGTTTTATTTAATTAATTATTCTATAGTTAAATTCTATTATGTTTTATATAACAAGTCAATAGATTCTCGTCTTAAGTAACTATTACGATTTACAAACTCTTAAATCGTAATACAATCGAATTTAAGATAAAATTAAATATAGGTAGAAATACTACTTTAATGTAGACTCCTACCTATATTTATTATTCACTAATAACTGTTCCATCAGCTAATGTAATTTTATAGCCATTGAAATTTATTTTTCCTTTGTTGTTTAATTTTGAAATTTTCACATCTCCTGTTAAATTCCATACCGCATCTTCTTCAACTGTAACTTCAGCATTATTCTCAACTGCTTCACCTTTTTCTGAATTATCCACTATATTAACAGTCCCATTAAACACTGTTGAACCCGATAATGTTAAATTTAAAGTAGAAATAGTATCTACTTCAATTTTTCCATCTAATTTTTGGTCTTTCGCCTTAAAAGTTACATTACCTCCATTAGAACCTGCTGTCCCCCATCCATGAGAAGCATCGTTTCCTAATACTGCTAACAATCTACTATCTTGATCATTATTTTCTATTTCTACATTCTCCAATGTTATTTCACTAGTTGTGTTTGTAACATATATTAAATCACCATTATTGTTAGTTAATGTACCTTCTTTCATACTAAACACTGATTTACCTACTTCAGCATCTCCCGACATAGATTGATAAATCATCACATTATGCACATTAGTATCAGAGCTGCTACCTTTGTCATCACTCATATTACCCTCAACTTTCGTATTCTCTAATGTGATAGAGTTTTGTCCTTCTATTACCAACGCCTCTGAATTCTCTGCTTTAAGATTTGCATTTTTAACTGTTATATCTGCTGTCGAGTATACTGCTGGAGAATTATAACCTTTTGAAACATATTCTCCTCCATCAACATTTACCTGACCTCCACCTCTATCTGAACGTATTGCTGCTGATGAATTTCCTTCGGTTTTCACATTTAGATTATTAGCATTCATTGTTGCTCCACCTGTAGTTTGAATCCCACCTGAGTTATCATTAGTTGTGTAAATTTCTGAGTCACTAATGTTTACAGTTGTACCTTCTCCATAACTGAATACACCGTTACCGTTTTGTGCCGTTGTCTTTATCTTCGCATTTTTTATATTAACAGTTGCTTTATCTGTAGCCAACAGCCCTGCATTCATTCCATAGAAATCACCATCTTCTGTATTTGATGTAGAGCCACCCGTCTTATTTACTTCAATATCCTCTAGACTTACTTTTGCACCTTTAACACGTAATGCATTTTCATCATCACCTGTTGATGTATAAATTTCATCTTTTTTATTTTCATCTGAATCTATTGTATTAGCTGAAGTGCCTTGGTTAATTTTACCACTTCCTCCAAAACCTCCTGAACCTGGTTTTGTTGGTGGCTGTTGTCCTTGTTTATCCTTTGTTACTATCTGAGTAGAATTACCTTCGCTAGCATATATATTTTGTGTTGATGCTAAAGTTCCAAAAGTACCCGTTGTTAATAATGTAATTAAAGCTGTTGATATAAGTAATGTTTTATTCTTCATTTTAATTACCTCCAAGATTGTTATATTTTTTCTTTATTCTTTATTGCTTATTTCTATATACTCTTCAATATTTTCTTGAATTTGGGATGACTTATTATCACCCGTGCTATTTTTCTAACTTTCTTATTCGCTAGTAATTTTGCTATTTTCTTAATCGACATATAAATCATCTCCTGTTTTTTATTTCAAATTATTTATTTGATAAATATATTATATACCAACTACTTTAAAACCACTTAAATCAACTTTAAATTATAATTAAAACTCAAATTTAATTATATTTAAGTTAATAATTTAGTTTCAATACAATACAATACAACTATTCAAAAATATCACCAATTTCACAAAGACTATAAATCTCTTTTATCAACCTTCTAGTCCTATATAAAAAAACGTCTTGAGATAACAAGACGTTTTTTTATAGATCATCTATTTATTTAACACGGATATAAACCGCTCCACTACCTATATCTGCCGAATTAACTACAGTTTGATTACCAAGCCATCCCCCATGGATAGCTTGTCCATTTCCTGCATAAACTGCAATATGCGCTAGTCCCATTCCACCATTTGCATAGTAAATTAAATCACCAGGTTGCGCTTCAGATGCCGATACTACTGTACCTAAACTCATATATCCAGCTGGCCAATCATGATAGTTTATTCCTACAGATTTTAGTGCATTTGTAACAAGCATTGTACAATCTTGAATTGTACCTACTTGACTTAATGCTGCTTGATAAATAGCAGCTCCTTTACTCGAAGAAGATACCTGACTATTTGCAGTTTCTTGTGTATTTGATTGAAGTGCTGTGGTAGATGTTTCTCCTTCATGATTTGCTTGAGTTGTATCAGTCACAATATATTGTGAAGAAACCTGATTAGTCGATATATCATGAGCTGAAGCATTTTGTATCGGTGTTACTGCACCAACTGCTCCTGTTGTTAACATTGTAATTAAACTAGCTCCAATAAGTAATTTTTTATTCTTCATTTAATTTGCCTCCTAATTTATTTACTTGTTTATATATTTCTATTTATCTATTTCCAAGTACTTTACTTCAGTTATCTATTTCTATTAAAAGATATTAGTATCTATTACTGAAGCTCTCATCAAATATTTAATTTATAGTTGATAAATAATATTATATAGATATAAACTAAAACTCACTTAAATCAACTTTAAACTATAATTAAAACTGAAATTTAATTATAGTTAAGGTAACATTTTAGTTTCATAGTATATTTTTCTATATTGTATAGAAAAAAATTTCTCTTAGAATATAATTATACAAAATATGATATATAATATTATCCTTCTTGTATTTATTATGTTATAATGAAATTGAAATAAGGAACTTAATACTTAATCGATTTTACTTATATATTTATTACTTTTCATATAAAAAAGGAGGGATTTATATGAAATA
Source organism: uncultured Gemella sp. (assembly GCA_963543895.1). Lineage (GTDB taxonomy): Bacteria > Bacillota > Bacilli > Staphylococcales > Gemellaceae > Gemella. The sequence continues at coordinate 3,276 of CAUUCZ010000074.1, forward strand.
TAACAAATACTTAATCATCACTTTACTTATTTTCATTATGCTATTAACTACATTTCTTTATACAAAAAATATCTTCTATTTCTATTCAACTATTCCAATAATCATATGCGCTAGTATTATTGGATATTTTCAAGAAAAAAATAAGTTATCAATAAAAACAAATAAAATCTTGAATCTTTTAAAATATGAGCGTATTTTTTACACTTTTGCAGTAATAATACCATACATTGTTAGTTTTACCTATAAAATTGAAAAAGTAGAAAACTACTTTACTATTGCCTATATAACTTCTGTGATTTTTCTTTTATTATATGCGATAATTTGTTTTAAACGTACTCTACTTATAAGAAAAGAACTACGAAATAACAATTCTAAATAGCAAAAAAAGAAATCAGCTCACTATCGAACTGATTTCTTAATTTTTCTTGTACTGAAATATTTATTGAATGAATCTTCTATATCTTTTACAGCTGCTACACTTATTAATAAAACTGCAAGTAGAAAAATTCCTAGTATTATAAATGATGGATTTTCTACATAGTTTATATACGTTACAAAAGGAAGACTAGAATAAAATCCAATTGTTAAACTTTTTACAATAATAGCTATAACTAATGTACAAAGTATTAAAATTAAGAATAAATTTAATGATAATGCTGCTAAACAACCAAAGAATGTCGCAACCCCCTTACCACCTTTAAACTTAAAGATAATAGGTTTTATGTGGCCTAATAATACTAATACTATACATATATATATTATTTTTTGATCAACATCTAATATTTTCAATAATATAACTACTAAAAATCCTTTGAAAAAATCTACTGCTAAAACAAATAAAAACGACCTAGGACCTAAAACACGTCCCGCATTTCTTGCTCCAACATTACCAGAGCCTTTATTGGTAAATTCTTCTTTATAAATCTTTTCTAATAATTTTCCACCCATTACATTTCCAATAAAATAGGCAACTATCGCATAAATTATCGTCGTAATCATAACTTTTCTCCTCTCTTAAATTTATCTTTTATCATCCTAATTCCTTCAGTTAGGAACATAAAACATCCAATAGTAAATGGAACAACATAATATGACAATCTGTATATTATAATTGTCGCACCTATAATTTCTGGATTTATACCTAAATTCTTAAGTCCAATAAGAACTAAAGTATCAAAAGTACCTAATCCTCCTGGAATCATAGTCAATAAGCCTACTATTGATGCTACTATTATAACTCCCATTATCTGTAATTCTTTATCCGCTACTAAATCTCCCGTATAAAAATAAAGAATCATAAGAATAATAAGGGCTGCAAATACCCATTCTAAAAAAGAAATTACTGTCAATTTAACACTTAAGTATCTATCCGTTCTAATTCTTGGTTTTCTCAAATTAAAAAATAGATACAATGGTAAAAATAAAGACATCAATATTAATGAATAATAAAAGATTTTATTATTAGCATATAACGCTTGTCCTGGAAAGACATTTAGTACTACAAAAATTGACAATAGACTGATTCCAGAAAGCATAGAAATAAGAATCATCCCTATTGCAGTAACTAATGTTTTTCCATTTTTTGTATATGGTTTATACATATAATATCTAAGTCCGGCACCAATAAAGCCACCAAAACCTAATACCATATTTAATGTGTTAGTCATAAAACTAATTTTAAAAATACGGAATGAAGACATATTTTTCGTTAAATTAATAGCCTTTAGAACAAAATAATCATATAAGCATAAAATACTTATACCTAATAGGCCACTTAATAAAACTACTAAAAATTTCACCTCTCCTATCGTGAGGGTGAGATGGTGTATTTTCTTGAAGTCTAAACTAACTATCTCTTTTTTAAAATAGGAAAAAATTAAATAAAATATCAATAATCCCAAACTTATCTGAACTAAATTCTTCAAATAATTAAAGGATCTTCTTTCAGTAATATTTTTCATTTTTCTTTTCCTTAAATAATATTTATCTACTTTATCTTAACATTTTATAACATTTTTTTCAATACAATTAATTACATAAAATTATGACTATAATATTTTTTTAATCTACATATTCATGTAACTTATCTTCATATTCATTATATAATTCTGGATAACCTTTTTTCACAGCTTTTAAAAATGTTTTTCGAATTTTATTGACTTTTTGTACATAAATCAAAATAAACATCAATGTAAATATTACAATATACAAAATTAACATCTCAATTAAAAACGCTCCAGGGGCTCTTTGATATAATCCGAGGAATAATATGAATGTAGTTGTAAAAAATACCATTACTACTGCTACTTTAAAACCTTTTTTATATCTTGTATAATCATCTTTCACAATTTTACAGATTATATCTAATTCTTCTTTTGTATATCCTCCACTTTTTATTGATTTCAAAGTATAACTCGGAAGTTTTTCAGATGTTAATATTAAAAATAATTTCGATAATATAGTTATCATACTTTCCCTCCTACTTCACATAAATATTACAGCAAAGAAAAGCTTTTTGCTCTCCTTTGCTGATTTATAATTAATTTTAAAGTTTTTTTATTAGTTCTGTAGTTAATATAGATGAATTTACTGCAGCTATTTGTAAGAATTCATCAAAAGTAACTCGGGTTCCTTCTTCTGCTTTATCACTTACACTACGGCAAACTATAAATTTTGTTCCAAA
>CAUUCZ010000075.1:0-5866 GCA_963543895.1 uncultured Gemella sp.
AAGCTAATGCGGATACTTCTAAAAATGATGAATTAGTTAAAAAATATAATACTCTACTAAATAGAATCAAAGATACTGATATTGAAAAATATGGTCTTTCAAAAACTGACTTAACTAACGAGTTAAATGAAGCTAGCTCAAATAAAGATGCTAATACACTAAACAAAGTTAGTCATATGTTAGATGAACTTCAAAAATTCGAAGATCGTGAAAGTATTACAACTGTAAGTTACATCAAATACTTCTTAGAAAATATTGATAGTGATAAAATTGATAATCAACTACGTGAGGAACTTGCTTCTCTTGTAAAAGATTCATACGAATCTCAAGCTTTCATTACTAGAACACCAATGAGAACACTTGTAACAAGACTGATTAATGCGAAAAATGCTCTTCACTATGCCTTAGAACACAATGAAAGTTCAAAAGTAGAATTTGGTAAGAACTATAATAAATTAAATGAGACTGACAGTGATGGTGCAACACTTCGCTCGTCTGCTGATCAATTCGCTAAAGAAGCTAACGATCCTTCATTCCCAATCGAATTCTCTAATGCCAAATATGACAAAGCAGATTTTGAAAAATATGCAAATAAAACAACCCAAAATTCTGAATCTACTACTCCAGCTACTGAAGTAAAACCAGAAGAAGAAAAAGATAATAACACAAATAATGACAATAATACTGGAAATCAACCTAACAATGAAGTAAGTACTCCTAAAGAAGAAAATAATACGACAGATAATAAAAAAGTAGAACTTACTCCAGAAGAAACTGCAAAAGTAAACTTACTTGCTGGAATCTTCAAACTTTCTCCAGATTCATTAAATGTTATTGAAACACCATATGGAAAAGCCGTGAACTTCACACTTGGTGGAAAAGCAGAAACGATATTAATTAATGATATCGACAGATTACTTGCTGCATTATTAGCAAATGCTAAACCAAAAGAATCTTCAACAGAAAATGAAAATAGTACGACTCTTAACTCAGAAAATGAAGTTTCTAATAGCAATAGTAATGCAACTACAGTAGAACCAAAAAACAACACAGATAAAGAAGAAACTTCTAACAGTACAACTAAACCAACAGAAGAAACTTCGAATAATTCAACAGAAGAAAAATAACCCAAAAAGACTTGACAAAAAAGATAAAAATAGAGTAAAATTATATTAAATAAATATATAAAATTTGATTATAGACATGTTTTAATCTAAGAACATTCCCAGAGAGAGTACAAATGCTGAAAGTGCTTATTGTTTATTTTAAAATTCTACTATAAATAATATCAAATTAAATTTCAAGAATCTTTTAGATTGAATTTGGGTGGAACCACGGTATAGAAATTAATCGTCCCTTGCGTCTTTGACGTGAGGGATTTTTTATTTTACTTATAAAATTCAATCAAAATAAATTACTTAGAAGGAGCATACAATTATGTTAGATATTAAATTATTTAGAGCAAATCCAGAAATGGTAAAAGAAAAATTAGCAGCAAGAAACTTAGAAACAGATGTAGTTGACTTACTTATCGACTTAGATAAAAAACGTCGTGAGCTACTTGTTCAAGTAGAAGATTTAAAGGCACTTCGTAATAAAAAAAGTGAAGAGATTGCTATTTTAAAAAGAAAACGCGAAGATGCTTCAGATGTAATCGCAGATATGAAACACGTTTCTGATGAAATTACAACTCGTGATATTGAAGTTAAACAAATCGCTGAAGAAATCAATGAAAAAATTATTAGAATCCCTAACCTTATCTCTGATGAGACTCCTATCGGTGAAGATGAAGATGAAAACATCGAAGTTCGTCGTATTGGACAAGTTAGAGAGTTTGATTTTGAGCCAAAAGCCCACTGGGATTTAGTTGAAGAATTAGATATTGCAGATTTCGAACGTGCAGCTAAAATTTCAGGAAGCAGATTCGTATATTATAAAAAAGCTGGAGCTCTTCTTGAACGTGCATTAATCAACTTTATGATTGATACTCACGTTGTTGAACACGGATATGAAGAATTTATGGTACCTCAATTAGTTAATAGAACTGCCCTATTTGGTACAGGTCAATTCCCTAAATTCGTTGAAGACGTATATACAGTTGAATCTGAGGGATTAACTCTTATTCCGACTGCAGAAGTTCCATTAACAAACTACTACAATGGAGAAATCTTAACTGAAGATATGTTACCAAAAGGTGTTACAGCATTCAGTATCTGTTTCAGATCTGAAGCAGGAAGTGCTGGTCGTGATACTCGTGGATTAATCCGTCTTCACCAATTCAATAAAGTAGAAATGGTTCGTTTCGCTAAACCTGAAAATTCATATGAACAATTAGAAATTATGACTGGACATGCTGAAAACATTCTTAAAAAATTAAACTTACCATATCGTGTAATTACTTTATGTTCTGGAGATACAGGATTCTCTAGTGCTAAAACTTACGATATCGAAGTTTGGTTACCAAGTTATAACGCTTATAAAGAAATCAGTTCTTGTTCAAACTGTACAGATTTCCAAGCACGTCGTGCAAATATGCGTTTCAAACGTGAAGATACTGGAAAAGTTGAATTCCTTCACACATTAAACGGTTCTGGATTAGCGGTAGGACGTTGTCTAGCTGCTATAATCGAAAACTATCAAAATGAAGATGGTTCTATCACAGTACCAGAAGTTCTTCGTCCATACATGCGCGGAATCACTAAAATTGAAAGAGACTAGTTTTGTATCCTATTAAAATATAGTTTTTCTTTTCATGATAAATGCCAAGAGAGTATAATAAACTCTCTTGGCATTTCTTAATTTTATTAACGTTTAAAAAGTAGTGAATTAAGGATCTCTCCTATCAATTCACTACTTTTTATGTTGCAATATAGACTACATATCTATTTGAGTATTTTCAAACTTATCTAATGCTTGTAAATAACCATCCGTTGCTGTAACGTGCCAGGCTAAACTAACTTCCCTAAAGTTATTCAACCAATTTAGTACTTTTCTTAATTTCGCTGGATTATTAGCAAATACAGTCTGGGCTTTATTTTCTAATTCTGTTATTCTGCTATTGACTGCAGCTTCATCAATATTCCCATTTACTTTAGGAATATCTATATAAGGTATTTTGTTTTGATTATATAATCTCCATCCAGGACTCTTAATTGGATAATAATGGTTATGATCCCCATGATTTACTATCATTTGTCCATCTTGCACCTGAATATGTTCAACTGTTGTATTCATACTACTTGCCAATGCTGTTATTTCTTTTTCAAAATCTCCTTCTAAATCTGAGCTCATCGCTGGAACAGTTATATCACTAAGTGCAATACGTTTAACTACTCCGTTATAGTTAAATACTAACGTGTTACTCTCAACTGAAATATCACTGACATTTATTCCATAGAATAGAGCAATATAATTTTTCTTGCTATCTAATGTTGCTTTATCTTCAGTTGTTGTTACTTCACCTTTCTTAGCTAAAAATTCTTTTGCTTCTTCTAATTGTTTAGCTGATAAATCAGATTTTTTAACAAAGTGATTATGATCACCATGTTTTACAATATACCCATCACCTTCTTCACTAACTATATTATTCACATCAAATACAAAATTATGTTCTTCAGTTTCAGTATGATTATGTGTTTCTGAATCATGGTTTGCCTCAGTATTAGACGGCTCCGTTACTGGAGTTTCTTTATTCGCATCCTCAGCAGTTGGAGTGACTAGGTTATCTTTAACTTGTTTTCTTATTGCACTCAATTGTTTTTCTAAATCAATCTGTTTATTTCTACTTTGATCTACACTGTAAGACATATCAAGATAGATAATACGAGCTTTTTGTTTTAATTCATCCGCTACTTCTGGAGATAATTTTTTCTCATCTTTAAGTTTTAATATCTCTTCCTGTAGTTTTTCTGCCTGTTCTGTAATATAGTCTGCAGATAAAGTATAATTTTCTTTTATGTCTCCACCTTCGACTTTTTCAAAATTACTCATTATTCCTTTTGGAATATTTCCATCACTTGGAATTTCTAACTCTTCTTTTGGAACAGTATTATGACTTATATCTAAGTATTCTAAAGTTTTATTTTTTTCTTTTAATGCTAATGTAGATACATAGTTATGTGACATTGTTAAGTATTTTAGTGCTGTAAGATTATTTACATTTTCCATTGTTCTAATAACATTGTTATTAACCGTTAAATTAATCAATTTATTTTGTTTATTAGATGGAAACTCACTAATTTTATTGCCACTAGCATCTAGATTTTCAAGGGCAGATAGTTTATTAATGTTATTAATCTCTTCTAATTTATTGTTTTTAATTTCTAGACTTGTAATTGTACTATTCTCAAAATCTAAATTGTCAATTTTATTATTGTTAACTTCTACACTTTCTAAAATTTTAGAATTTTTCAAATGAGATAATGTTGTTATTTTATTATCATTTGCCACTATTTTTTTCAACTTAGGTAAGTTAGAAACAACACTCAAGTCCCTTATATTAGTATTATTTACCGTTAACTGTTCTAAATTATCATTTTTTAAAGTCGCTAATTCTAACCCACTATTATTAGATAAGAATAAACGTTCTAATTCATTTTTATTACTTAATGCATCTAATTTTGTAATATTATTATTTTCAAGACTAACTGCTTTTAAGTGATTTAAATCTTTTAGAGCTAAGATATCTTTAATTTTATTATTGTCTAAATTCAATGACTCTAAGTTAGTAAGATATTTTAATACATCAATATTTTCAATATTATTTCCTGCTGCAGAGACTAATTTCAAGTTCGGATAATCTTTTAAGAACGAGATATCTTGTATATCATTTTCAGAGAAATCGATTCCTTCTAATGTTGGTATATTTTTTATAAATGAATAATCCTTAATACCTGTTCTTGATACATATAATTGTTTCAATTTTTTGAATTTATAAACAGGTGTAATGTCGTCGATAGAAGTATATCCAATACCTAGAACTTCAATATTTGGCATAAGGTCCAATCCATTTCTTTTAAGTGGATCTTTGTTTTGACCTATGTTTAGATACTTAACAGTTTTCAACCACTCTTTCATTTTTTCTACATTTGTCTCGTGTGTAGGAAAATCAGTGTCAGCTGATGCGTGTTGAATATCATGGATAATGTCATCATCAAATCCTAATTTTTTCAGTGTCTCAGCTCCCGAATTACTATGTGGATCTGCCAAAGGTTTTGATGTATCTATGTCTTTAATCAATATAGTATGGCTATGATCTCCATGTGGATATACTACCGCCTTACCTTCTGCTGTTTCAATTAATTTTATAGAACTTTTATCTATATTTAATTGTTTAGCGACATAATCAATTTTTTCTTCAATTTCTCTTTCCTCTGCTGAATTTTCATTCTTCCCTTCTGATGAATTATTCGGTGTCTCTGTATTAGTAGTTGCAGAATTATTTTCTTCGTTAATTTTATTATTGTGATTACTTATCTCAGCACTCTCATTAACATTTATATCTTTTAACAACTCCGTTTTTCCATTGTAGGAAATTGCATCTCCGTTTGGAGTAATAGTATAAGTAAATTTATCCTTTCCTATATTATTTTTTTGAGACAGATAATTAATTTTATCACTAACTTCTTTCTCTAACTCATAATATTCTTCTTTGGCTTTATTTAGATATTGATGAGGAATAAGTTTTTCAAATTTAGAATTTACTAGTTGCTTATAGAATATAAAATGTTGATGCCCACTATGAGCTACAAGAAATCCTGTTGAAGTTGGTGTTCTTACACTATCTTCAGATAGTTTAAATCCATCGCTAGTTTCAAATTGAACTCCGGCAAAAGATAAAACGCTAGGTCTTACAACTGTTTCTTCT